>CAZEKN010000069.1:0-9749 GCA_964512755.1 uncultured Desulfatibacillum sp.
GCCGCTTAACCAACTGGCCATGGATTAGTGCCATCTTGAAAACTTAATGGAATAAGAAGGCCAAAATCAAGGCGTGCGAATCTCGTGGCGCGAGGCGTACTTTGTTGTTCGCCGCAGCGCCAACGAGATGAAGCACAACGCAGAGATTGGCCTTCTTACAAAGTCATCACTCATAGCGGATCTTGGGGTCGAACAGGGCGTAAGCGATGTCGGTTACCAAATTCACGAACACGAACGTCGCCGCCACCAGGATCATCGATCCCTGAACGACGGCGTAGTCGCGCTGGAAGATGCCCTCCACCATCAGCCGGCCGACGCCCGGCAGTGAAAACACCGTTTCGGTCAGGACCGCGCCGCCCAGCATATAACCGAATTCCAGGCCGAAGACGGTGATCACCGGGATCATGGCGTTTTTCAGAGCGTGCTTGTAGATGACGACCCACTCCTTGAGCCCGTTGGCCCGCGCCGTGCGGATGTAGTCCTGGCGCACCACCTCCAGCATCGAGGCCCGCGTCATGCGCGCGATCACCGCGGCCGAGGCGGCACCCAACGCGATGGCCGGCAGCACCAGGTGCCTCAGCTCGCCGCTGCCGCCCGCCGGGAACCAGCCGAGGTGCACCGAAAAAACCAGCATGAGCAGCAGGCCCAGCCAGAAAATGGGCATGGAGATGCCGAAAAGCGCGCCCACCATGCTGAGGTTGTCGAAAATGGAGTACTGCCGGGTGGCGGAAATGACTCCGGCGACGAGGCCGATGAAAGCGGCGATCAGAATTGAAAGGAACGACAGCTGGACCGTGAAGGCGAAGCGCTGCATCAAGAGGTTGACGACCGGCTCACGGTTGCGGATGGAAACGCCGAAGTCCCCCTGCACGGCGTGGGATATGAATCGAAGATACTGAACGTGCAGCGGCTGGTCGAAACCATACTCCTTGCGGATGGCCTCGATGAACTCCGGGTTGGCATCCTCGCCCGCCAACAGGACCGCCGGGTCGCCCGGCACGATCTGCAGCAGCGAAAACGAAACGATCGTCACCCCGAAGAGCACGGGGATCAGCATTGCCAGGCGTTTGAAGATGTAGCGGAGCATGGTAGAAGAAGGTGTCCAGGGTTCGGAGTTCAGGGTTCAGGGTAAAAGCAAGGCTTGAAGAGCCCTCTTTTCCTGAACCCCGAACCCTGCCCCCTGTAACCTCATTTATCCAGCGTGGTGTTCTGGTCGAAGTAGGTCAGCTCCAGCGGCGAGTTGATCACACCCTTGAGCTTCTTGCTGTAGCCGATGGTCTCCTTGGTCACCAGGACGGGAAGCTGCGGAACCTCCTTGTAAAGCAGTTCCTGGGCCAGCTTGAGGTTTTTGTCGCGTTCGGCCCTGTCGGAGGCCTTTGTCAGTTTGTCGACATAGTCGTCGAACTGCTTATTGGAGTAGAATAGGCGGTTGTTGCCCTTCGGAACCCACTGGTCGGTTCCGTAGAGCGGGTACAGGATCCAGCGCGCTTCGGCCGAGGACGGCGCCCACCCCAGCAGGAAGACCTCGACGTCGGTCTGATCGAGCGGCTTGCGGGTGGCGGCAAGATAGGCGGCCCATTCCATGGTTTCCAGAGTGACGTCGATGCCGGCCCGCTTCCACTGCTGCTGGAGAGCCTGGGCCATCTCGAAGTCCTTGGGGTAGCGGCCTTGAGGGCTCATGAATCTGGCTTTCAGGCCGTTGGGATATCCGGCGTCGGATAGGAGCTTCTTGGCCTTCTCGGGGTCATGAGGGTATGCCGGCAGCGGGAAGTAACCGGTGGTCAGCGGTGCCACGATGTTGCTCGCGACCAGGGCACGGCCCTGGTAGATGTTCCCTACGATCGACTCCCGGTCGGTAGCGAGATTGAATGCCTGGCGCACGCGCTCGTCATTGAACGGTTTTTTGCCGCAGTTGAAGCCGATGTAAAGCACCCTCAGGGTCTCGGTGGCATCGAGTTGGATTTTGTTGTCTTTTTGCAGGCGCGGAATGTCCTCCGCAGGCAGGCGCACGGCGAGGTGGGCGTCGCCGGACTGCAGCATCATGACCCGGGCGCTGTCTTCCTTGATGGTTTTGATGACGATCTTGTCCAGCTTGGGCTTGCCGCCCCAGTAGTCGTCGTTGCGGGTGAGGGTCAAATGGTCGCCGTGCACCCACTCCACGAACTTGAAGGGTCCGGTCCCGACCGGCTTGCGGGCGATGTCCTTGCCCATGGCCTTGTGGGCCGTGGGGCTGATGATGCCGGAGGCGCTGTGGGCGATGTTGTTCAGCAGGAAGGCGAAGGGTGCCTTCATGTTGACTTTGACCGTGAACTCGTCCACCACCGTGGCCGATTCCACCAGCGGCGCGTATAGCCCGGCGCGCGAGGGCTTTTCCGGACCGATCATGCGGTCGAAGAAGTATTTGGCCGCCTCGGCGTTGAAGGGCGTGCCGTCATGGAACTTGACGCCCTTGCGCAGGAAGAAGGTCCAGGACATGCCGTCCTTGGCCTGCTCCCATTTCTCGGCCAGGCCGGGAACGAGATTGAGCTTGGGATCGAACTTGACCAGGTTCTCGAAAATCATCCGGTTGACGGCTTCCGACGGATTGCTCTCGGCGTTGGCCGGATCGAGGCTGTCCGGGTCGGCGCCGGCGGCGTAGGTAACCGTTTGGGCCTGGCTCGGGCTTGGGGTGATCGCCAGGAACGCGACCATCAATAGTGCAGCGAAAAGCGACCAGCGTTTCATGGGAGTCCTCCTTTTTTGGGTTTTCGGTCGGTTGGGCAATCGGATCTGTTGCTTGAAAGCCGAACCGGCATGCGAGGCGTCATAACATGCCAGTCTCAATGGGTCTTGTGCAGATTCGAAGCGAGTATATGAATATTGAAGAAACGAGTCAAGGCGGGACATTGGGTCTGCAAAAATCGAAGGGGCCGGTTGTTACCCGATCATCCCAGGCTTTCAAGCAGATGGTTTATTCTCTGGCCGAAAGGGCGAAACCGAGTCGAGTGGCCTCTAAAAACTACTTGACCCCCTTTTCTGATATCTGATATATCACACATCAATTTGAGTTCGATTGCTCATCCGGAACGTGTCGTGGACCCGAGTTATCATGGGAAGCCTGAACAGGATGGTTTGAAAAATGGCAGCAATTGACACCCATCCCTGCCATTGGATGTCTTTCCAGAAGACACCTCCCCCCCTTCAGCCGCACGCATTTCATCCGCCACGCTCGCCAGCTTTTGCGGTCAACGTTAGATGCACAACCCATCCGCCCGGACAGAACCTGTCCGGCAGTCCACTGCAGAGAGGTTATTGATGACGGCGACATCAGCGTTTATCCGAATAAGGAACTACATCGACGGCCAATGGGTCGACGAACCCGGGGTCAGGACCATCGCGCTCTTCAACCCCTCCGACGGAAAGCAGATCGGCCAGGTCCCGCTCAGCACGGCAGAGGTCTCCACAGCGGCCATCGCTTCATGCCACCGCGCCTACGACGAATGGCGCCGGACGCCCATCGGCCGGCGGGTGAAATTTCTTTTCGACATGCGCCGGGCCATGGAGGAAAGGCGCGAGGACCTGGCGCACGCCATCGCCATCGATCAGGCCAAGCACATCAGCGAGGCACGCGGAGAGGTGCAGCGCGTCATCGAAATCATCGAGACCGCCTGCGGCATTCCCACCCTGATCCAGGGCGAGACGCTGGAAAACATCGGCGCCAACATCGTCGGCCGGGTGCTGCGCCAGCCCCTGGGTGTCTTCTGCGGGGTGGCCCCCTTCAACTTCCCGGCGCTCGTCTTCGGCTGGTTCATTCCCTTTGCCATCGGTGTCGGCAACACGTTCGTCTTCAAACCGTCCCCCCAGTCACCCTACTTCATGCAGAAAATGTGCGAAATCTTCAGCCAGATCGGGCTACCTCCAGGGGTAATCAACGTGGTCAACGGCGACCATGTTCCGACCGCAGCCTGGTACGACGACCCGCGGGTGCGCGGCATCTGCATGGTCGGTTCCTCACCCACGGCCCGCAAGATCGCCGAGGCCGCCGGCCGGGCCGGAAAACGCACCATGCTGCTGGGCGGGGCCAAGAACTACCTGGTGGCCATGGAGGACCTGCAGTGGGATCTATTCATCGAGAACTACCTCAACTCCTGCTACGGTTCCGCCGGTCAGCGGTGTCTCGCCGGCTCGATTGTAGCCGCCGTGCCGGAGATCCACGACGAGCTGGTCGAGCGCATCATCGCGGCCTCCAGGAAAATGAAAGTGGGCAGCGCCCTTGACCCGAACATCCACATCGGGCCGGTCATTTCCGCCGAGGCCAAGGCCCGCATCGAGCGCTGCATCGATGTCGGTGTCCGCCAGGATAAAGCCAAGCTGGTATTGGACGGGCGCAACCCCGAGGTGCCGCCCGAGATCAAGGGCGGATATTATGTCGGCCCGACCATCTTCACCGAGGCCGGCCCGGAGATGAGCATCGTGCAGAGCGAAATCTTCGGGCCGGTGGTGGCGGTGATCAAGGTTGAAAACCTCGACCATGCGCTGCGGCTCATTCGCGCCCAGGAGGTGGGAAACGGCGCCTGTATCTTCACGCAGAACCTGTACTATACTGAAAAGTTCATCGCCGAAGCCGATGTTGGCATGGTGGGCGTCAACGTGGGCGTACCGGCTCCGCACCCCTACCTACCCTTCGGGGGCATCAAGCAGTCTCTGGTCGGCACGGACAAGGCCCAGGGAAAGGGCGGAATCGACTTCTTCACTCAGCACAAAGTCGCCACGGTGCGGTTCGCTTCGCCGGCCGCCGGCCGACTCACCGCCGACGGTTCGAAGGACGTCGCAGGCCCCAAAACCAGCGCCGTTAAAAGCTGCACCGCCGGGTGAAGCGTTATCGATCCGCTGTTCGCCACTCTTTGATCATGCAGGCATGAGGAGCGTACCTTGCAAAGGGCAGCCTTGAAAACAGACACGCAAAAAGTCAAAATCGAAGTCAAAAATCTGACCAAACGCTTCGGCGACCTCCTGGTGCTGAACCGAATCAACTTCCATGTCGCCCAAGGCGAATTCCTGGCCATCGTCGGGCCGACGGGCTGCGGCAAGACTACCTTTTTAAACTGCCTTTCCAAGCTCATGCCCACCAGCGAGGGCGACATCTTCATCGACGGCGAGGTGGCCGATCCTAAGAAGCACAACATCTCCTTCGTTTTTCAGGAGCCGACCTGCCTGCCGTGGCGGACCGTCCGCCAAAATGTGGCCTACGGGATGCAGCTCAAGGGCTTCCCCGCTGAAAAAATCAAACAGCGCGTCGATTTCATGCTGGACCTGGTCGGGCTCACGGAGACTCAAAACCTCTACCCCAATCAGGTCTCGGCCAGCATGGTGCAGCGCATCACCGTCGCCCGGGCCTTTGCCGTGGACCCCGACTTGCTGCTGATGGACGAGCCTTACGGTCAATTGGACGTGAAGCTGCGCTATTACCTCGAAGACGAGCTCGTCAAACTCTGGCAGACCTTGAAAAGCACGGTCATCTTCGTCACCCACAACATCGAGGAAGCCGTCTACGTGGCCGAACGCATCCTGGTTCTCAGCAACAAACCCACCAACATCAAGGCCGAAGTCGAGGTCGACCTGCCCAGGCCCCGCAGCTTGGTCGACCCCAAATTCGTCGCCATCCGCAAGCAGGTCACGGAACTGATCCGATGGTGGTAAAAGAAATGGTCGGCACAGGTATCGGCCGGTGAAAACTAAATTCAAACCAAGGAGGTGCCGCGGCAGAAAGTGAAATTGATAGAACCCGGGCTCGCCCCGGGCGAAAAGCGATGGACTTTGCAGAAAACGTCAACCCCGATACTGAAAGGGATCATGAAATGAAAAAGTTCGCCCTGTTTAGTGTATTGGTTCTATCTGCTCTCCTGGTGTTTTCCTTCACCCCGGTACAGGCCCAGGCGCCCGTCAAACTCAAGACCTGCTGGATGCCGGAACATGAAACCTTCTTCCCCTGGCTGGCCAAGCAGAAGGGCTGGGACAAGGAGGAGGGCCTGGATCTGGAGCTGCTTTTCTTTGATTCGGGCATGGCCCAGATGGAAGCCCTGCCGGCCAAGCAGTGGGTGCTGGGAGGCACCGGCGGGGTTCCGCAAGTGGTCGGTTCCCTACGCTATAGCGCTTATATGATCGGACTGGGCAATGACGAGTCCATCACCAACAACGTCTACGTCCGGCCGGACAGCCCCATCCTGAAAGTCAAAGGGTTCAACAAAAATAATCCAGAGGTGTACGGCTCACCGGAGACCGTGAAGGGCAAGACCATTCTGGTCACCACCGTTTCCTCGGCCCACTACGCCATGAGCTCCTGGCTGCATGTCCTCGGACTCAAGGACAGCGATGTGGTCGTTAAGCAGATGGACCAGGCCTCGGCCATTGCCGCGTTCGAAAAAGGAATCGGCGATGTGGTCGTGCTATGGGCGCCCTACACCTACTCGGCCGAGTCCAAGGGCTACAAGAAAGTTGGGGATGTCCGCTCCGCCGGCCGCGCCCTGCCCATCACACTCATCGGCGACAAGGAATTCTGCGACAAGAATCCGGAAATCGTGGCCAAGTTCCTGCGCGTCTATCTGCGCGGCGTCAACTTCCAGCTCAAACATGGCAGCAGCCCCGAGGTGGTCAAGCTGTACCAGAAATTCATGAAGGACTGGGGCGGGATGGAAATGACCGCGGAGATGGCCAAACTGGACATCGACAACCACCCGGTGTGGAATCTGGAACAGCAGCTGCAGCTCCTTGATTCCTCCAAGGGCATGAGCACGGCCGGCAAGTGGCAGTTCCTGATTGGCGATTTTTTCACGACGCAGGGCCGCTTCAAGCCGGAGGATTTCGCCAAGGTCAAGGATTCCGCCTACGTGACCGACAAATTCCTCAAACTGGTCAAAACCCCCATTCCGACGGACGATCTGAAGTAAACGGCTCACCGGCCGGCCGGGCGTCTTGGAAAGGCCCCGGCCGGCTGGAACGGCCGGCGCCCGTGGAGGCGAAAATGGCGTACGAGGAAGTAAAAGTAAAAAAACCGTTGAGCCTGATCCTGTTGCCGATTCTCAGCGTCCTGACGTTCTTCGCTGCCTGGGAGCTGGTCGTGCAGTTGGACATCGTGCCGAAGACCATGCTGGCCGCCCCCACCCAGGTCGGCGATCTGTTCGTGGCCAAGCTCACCGATCCCAACCCGGACGGCGCAACGATCTTCATGCACGCCTGGGTGAGCGCCCGGGAGGCCTTCCTGGGGTATCTTCTGGCCCTGGGCATCGGCCTGCCGCTGGGCCTCTTCATGGGCTGGTTCAGCGTAGTGCGCGGGCTGGCCCGGCCGATTTTCGAGCTGATTCGGCCGATTCCGCCCATCGCTTGGATCCCGCTGACCGTCTTCTGGTTCGGCATCGGCCTGTGGGGCAAGGTCTTTATCATCTGGCTCGGCGGGGTGGTCCCGTGCGTGATCAACGCCTTTGTCGGCGTGCGCATGACCAACCCCACCCTGATCCAGATGGCCCGCACCTATGGGGCCACCGACTGGCAGATCTTCAAAACCCTGTGCGTGCCCTCGGCTCTGCCGATGGTCTTCGGCGCGCTGCAGATCGCACTGGCGTGCGCCTGGACCAACCTGGTGGGCGCCGAGCTGCTCGCTGCCGACCAGGGCCTCGGTTATCTGATTACGATGGGTCGGCGCCTGGCCCTGCCGGATATGGTTGTGCTGGGCATGGTCGCCGTCGGCTTGGCGGGGGCCGCCATCGGCGTGCTGATCGACTATGTGGAACGGCGGCTGCTGGCCGGGATCAGGAGGTAGCGCTCATGGCAGAGCTTCAGGAAAACATCCAGGGTCTCGGCCGGCAGGGCAGCTCCATTGCCGACGAAGTCCAGCAGACGGTCCGGGAGAAGAAGCCGCTGACCATCCGGCGCATCGTTACCAACGAGTACCTGCTCCATGTCGTGTCCGTCATCGCTTTTCTGCTCCTGTGGCACCAGGCAGCCGCCAGCGGCTTTTTCGGTGGCGCTCTCGCCACCCCCTGGCAGGTATTGGTGCGCTTTGAAGGGCTCATGACCGACACGCTGGCGGGCCTCACGATCTGGGGGCACATCTGGGCCAGCACCCAGCGCATCTTCCTCGGCTTCGTTTTGGCCTCGGCGCTGGCGATCCCCCTGGGACTGTTCATGGCGCTCAACCCCTATGTGAACGCCATCGTCAAGCCGGTGTTCGACATCTTCAAGCCCATGCCGCCGATCGCCTGGATTTCGATTTCGATCCTCTGGTTCGGCATCGGCGAACCGTCCAAGATCTTCATCATCGTCATCGGCACCTTCGTGCCCTGCCTGCTCAACTCTTACAACGGCGTCCGCCTGATCGAGCCGGAGCTCTATGACGTGATCAAGGTCCTGGGCGGGAAACGCTGGAATGAAATCATCCAGGTGAGCTTTCCGGCCTCCTTTCCGGCCATTTTCGCCGGGCTGCAGATTTCGCTCTCCATGGCTTGGACCTGCGTTTTGGCCGCGGAGCTGGTGGCCTCCCGCTCCGGCCTGGGCTTCATCATCGTGCAGGGCATGAAAATTTCGGACACGTCCCTGGTGATCGGCGGCATGATCATCATCGCCATCGTGGCCTGGATTTCGTCCATGCTGGTCAGCGGCCTGGAAAAGACTCTGTGCCCGTGGAAACGCGACATTGCCGGCTTGTAATTTTGCCGAGAGGATTTCAGGGATAAGCCATGACACCAAAGATCGAATGCCGGAACATTACCAAGGTCTTCATCCAGAAGGGCAAGCAGCGCGTCCATGTCCTGGAGGACATCGGCCTGGACGTCCGCGACAAGGAATTCCTGGTCATCCTGGGGCCCGGGCAGTCCGGGAAGAGCACCCTGCTGCGCATCATCGCCGGCCTGGAGACCCCCAGCGAGGGTTCTGTCAAACTGGACGGCGAGGAGGTCGTCGGCCCGGGCCCGGACCGCGGCCTCGTTTTCCAGAGCTACATGCTCTTCGGCTGGAAAACGGTCATGGGCAATGTCGAACTCGGCCCGCAACTGAACGGCGTCGCCAAAGAGGAGCGCCGCCGGATCGCCCAGCGCTACATCGACCTCGTGGGCCTGAACGGTTTCGAAAAACATTACCCGCACCAGCTGAGCGGCGGCATGAAGCAGCGCGTTGGCATCGCCCGGGCCTACGCCAACAACCCCAAAGTCATGCTCCTCGACGAACCCTTCGGCCAGCTCGACGCCCAGACCCGGTACTTTATGGAGAAGGAGACGGTCCGCATCTGGGAGACCGAGAAGCGCACGGTCCTGTTCGTGACCAACAACATCGACGAAGCGATCTATCTAGGCGACCGCATCGTCACGCTGAAAGGAAAGCTGCCAGGCCGCATGCACGAGGTCTATGACGTCCCCCTGCCGCGGCCGCGGGAGCATACGGACATGAAATTTCTCGAACTCCGACAGGAGATCACCGAAGCATCGGAGCTGGTGCTTTAGCCATATACCAACCATGAACCGCAAAAGAGGCATTTTCTAACCGTATGTTCTTGGGCAGGGAGGGAGACCGTAATTATGGGCATTCAATCTTTTGAAACCGTGCGACGGGTGGTCTTCGGCGCCGGTGCCGTGGAAAGCCTACCGGACGAGATCAAGCGCGTAAAAGGCAGCCGGGTTCTGGTGGTGACCGATCCCGGCATCAAGTCGGCGGGAGTCCTGGACCAGCTGACGGGGGTGCTCGAGCGCGGCAAGATCACCTTCAGCGTCTATGCCGAGGTC
>CAZEKN010000070.1:0-9652 GCA_964512755.1 uncultured Desulfatibacillum sp.
CCGGCCAGCTGGACATCGACAAAGAGCTCGGCGATGTTCATGAATCCGAGGGCGTTTCAAACCCCCTACCCTTTCCGGTCAGCAGGATCTTGAAGTCCGGATGGTTGATCAATTCATCCAGTTTGCCGCGCAGGCGCACGACCTCTTCGACCGTCTGAAAGTTCAGCGACAGAGTGAAGCCGGTTCCCTCAAAGTCTCTGGGCGGGGTCAGCTGAAACCCCCCGCTGAGCCTCAGCCGCTGGCGCAGAGCCAGAAAGTTATGCTCTGCGGCCACCAAGGCGGGAAAGCGGCGTTGTCTCAGGCGCCGGCGGAGAACATGAATCTCCTGATTGCGGTCCGGCTCCGAGCGTCCCATGGACGGCGTCAACCCGCATTCCTCCAACACCTGCCGTGGATGGATGTTTTCCCGGACGGCAATCTCCAAGACCAGACTGACGATTTCCCGCTGTTTGTTCAAACTGGGCTTCAGGCGCCGGAACAGACATGCAAAGGTAACCCCAAGATCGTCATCCAGCCGGTCCAGTTCGCAGGCCATGGCAAAGGAGATCGTATCCTCCAGGATGCCATCTTGAATGTCGCTCGGCAGCCGGCAGACACGCTTCAACCGCCCGGTCACGTTCGGATGGGTCGGCAGCCCGAGCGCCGAGGCGTCCGGATCGGTGGTTTGGCCCTCAGGGACGGTCTGCTCCAGCAGATTCAAGGCCCGCGACGTTTCGATGAGGTTCAGCGGCCGTTCCAGCGAATTTTCGGCGACGGCCATGAGCGCGCACGCGTATTCGGAGGCTGTTGGTAGAACCCGCGCAGCGGTGGAATCCCATCCCAGCTGCCGGCAGGCGCTCACGCGCCGAAAGCCGCTCACAATGATAAAACCGCTTCTGGCCGGTGTGAGCAGCGGCGGGACACGCAGCCCGAATCGGCGAATGGAAGCCAGCAGATCGCCGCTCTCCCGTCGGGTGGAGATCCGGAAACGTTCATCGCCAGGGTCGATGTCCGCCAGTGGGACGAATCGGGGTTCTGGCGCCTCCGCCTCGCCGAAGTCAGAGGCCATGGCTGCTGCCGCTCAGTTGTTTGAGCGCTTCGAGGTATTTAAGACGGGTGTTGCGGACCACTTCCTCCGGCAGGGGCGGAGGGGGGGGCGTTTTATTCCAGCGGGTGGATACCAGATAATCGCGCATGTACTGCTTGTCGTAGCTTTGCTGCGGGCCACCCGGTTGGTAGGAAGCCTTGGGCCAGAAGCGCGAAGAGTCCGGCGTCAGCATTTCGTCGATGAGGATCAGCTCGCTGCCAACCAGGCCGAATTCGAACTTGGTGTCGGCGATCAGGATTCCCTTGGTTTCTGCGAAGGCAGCTCCCATCCGGTAAAGGGTCAAGGTCAAATCGCGCACGCGCTCGGCCAATTCCGACCCGATGCGTTTTTTCGCCTCTGCGAAGTCGATGTTGATGTCGTGAATTCCAACCTCTTCCTTGGTGGCCGGCGTGAAGATAGGCTCCGCCAGCCGATCGGATTCTTTCAGCCCCGCCGGCAGTCGGATGCCGCACACCTCTCCGGATTGCCGGTAGGAACTCCAACCGGAGCCGGAAATATACCCGCGAGCCACGCATTCAATGGGCAGCGCGACGGCTTTCTTGACGAGCAGGCTGCGGCCCTTAAGCGATGCGGCGTACGGGCGGCAAATTTTGGGAAACTCGTCCACGTCGCCGGTAACCACGTGGTTGGCCACAACGGCTTTCATCATTTCAAACCAGAAAAGCGATATCTGAGTCAGGATGATACCCTTGTCCGGGATCGGGTCCAGCATGACGACATCGAAGGCTGAGATGCGATCGGTGGCGACCATGAGCAGGTGCTCGCCGAGATCGTACATATCCCGTACCTTGCCACGTTTTGACAGCTTCAAACCCGGGAAATCCGTTTGGCTGACCACTGGATTCATAACACACGTATCCTTCCGAATTGGTTAACGAATGCCTCCGGTGTGCCGGCGGGTTATTCCTCTGGCGGGAGGGATTGGAGAAATTGCCGTATAGCGCGCAGGGGTGCTTGGCCGGGATCGACAAACTCGATCCCGATCTCGTAGGTGCCCTGCCCCGTCGCGCGCACATGCACCGGGCGTCCCCGGAGGTCTACCAGGTCTTCGCCGAGGCCGATGCTGAGAACGACGTGGTGCTCCTCTGAAATCGGGAAATGCGTTTCAAGTAGAATACCGGATTCGGAAAGATTCAGAGTACGTCCCATGCCCTGCTTGACCGTCTTCTGGTCCTCGTCCAGACACACATAGGAGAGGTTGAGGGAACTGAACCGCTGATGCTTGCGTTTTTCTTCGTTCGTCATTGGTTAAGAATGCTCCTCATGGGCGGCAGGCCGATTAGCGGATGCCGGACTGGCCGACCCGATTGATAGTTACCAAGGTTGTCGCCGAGATGCAAGCGGCCAGGTGCTCGATGATGTTGCGCAAGGTAGCCGACAGCCGCTTGTATTCAGCCGTAATCTTTTGTGAGTCGACGGCCGCCAATTTAAGACTGGGTGAGGAAAACACCGCTGCTGCGAACGGCTCATGGCCGATCGTTAGAAACGGGATGTGCCCGAAGAAATCGCCCTTCTGAAGGTGGGCCAGGGGAACATAGCCGGAGCCGAGGCTGCGGGCCACGACGACTTCGCCGTCGCGAATCCGGAAGAGACGCTCCTCCTGCTGGCCCTCCTTGAGGGCCATTTTCTTGCCTTTGATGAGATCCATGAACGTCGTGGTGCGTGCATGAGCGTCGGCCCCGATCCCGGTCACGCATCGCAGGCGGTTGTCGAGGCTCTTAATCAGGCTTTTGAAATCCGCCGAAAGGTTCGCCAGCTCACCGGCCAGCTGCTGGGAGTCCAGCATGCCCAATTGAACGTTTCCGCAGGCGACGACGGTGGTGCTGCGGACGTTGTCTCCGATGAGCAGGGACGCCACGCTTCCGAGAAAGGCGCCGTCCCCTACCCGCAGCAGCTTGAGAGGACCCTTCGGGGTGGTTTTGATGATTTCGGCGGCTCCCTCCAGAATGACCCAGATCCAGTTTCCGTGAGCGCCCTCGTGGACGATCTCGTCCCCGTCGTAGTAGCCTTCCTCGTCGATCACATACGCGTAATCGACGAGAGGCCCTTTGATGAGCGGCGGCTCCTCCGCCCGACGCGCAGGGGATACCCGGGCATCCATCCGACTGGGGTCAGCGGGCGTCGGCGACGGCCCGAGTTTGGCGATCTTTCCCTCGTCGAGCAGACGCAAGCCGTCCAAAATGATCTCCATGCGTCCCTTTTGGATGGTTCGCTCGCATGTCACCGGCCCGCGCGTGAATTCGAAGCGTCCCTCCATCCAACCGAAAAGAGCAAAAAGAGCCTCCACGCCGGACTGGGCTGCGTCCCTGGCGTCGACGGGGTTCCCGTTTTCCACCACAATTTGACCGGCTTCGCTTCGGTAGGGACTGTAGACCCGCAGGGTTCCAGTGGCCGAACTGCTGCCGAGCAGTTGCAACAGTTCGCCGAGGTTCAGGAAGCTCAATTTTCCGGAAAAATCGAAATCGGACGCCATACCGTTTGCATACTGACGAGTTTGCGCCGATGCGGACCAGCGCAAAGCCGAAGCGCTAGAAATTCAGCTCCTGCTGGAGCTTGCGCAGCACGAGTCGAAGGCACTCCTGCAGCGTCTTGCCGACACCCTTACCGGTCAGGGCTGCCGCCGGCAGTGCGGGAGCTTTCAATTGCCGGTTCAATTCGTGGGTCATCTGCTCTACGGACATGAGCGGGATGCTGGCTTCGGCCAGGTCGCGCTTGTTGAATTGCATCACCAAGGGGAGTTTAAAGATGCTCACGTTGTAGTCGCGCAGATTTTGCTGAAGATCCTTCAACGCGAGCATGTTCTGCTCACGCCGCACGTCAAGAGAATCGGCGACGAATACCACTCCATCCGCACCTCTCAGGACCAATTTGCGCGTGGAGGCGTAACGCACCTGACCCGGCACGGTGTAAAGCTGCACCCGGACATCGCATCCCTTGACCTTGCCGAGTTCCAGCGGCAGAAAATCGAAAAACAAGGTCCGATCCCCCTCGGTATCGATGGAGATCATTTGTCCCTTGACATGCTGGGAAAAGGTCCGATGGATGTACTCCAGGTTGCTGGTCTTGCCGCACCGCGCCGGACCATAGTATACGATCTTACACTCGATCTGGTGTTTCTTAAGATTTACGACTGCCATTATTCTATCATATCACAAGGTTTGGCGTGCGCAAAGCAAAAACCCGGGCCCATGGGCTCACGCCCCCGCCGGTTGAGCGGGATCGAGGCATGCCGGGGTTTCTATCAGATCCAGCAATGACGGTGCCTCGGGCAGGCTGGTCAACCCATGAATTCTGTTGACAATCATGTGGATTGTGGTAACGAAAATTCTTCGGTCGACCGATCGGGTTGAGCAAACATAATACGGAGGAGATCGTCATGGATAAGAAAGTCACCGTCGTCGGTGCGGGTAACGTCGGCGCCACTGCGGCCCAGCGTTTGGCAGAAAAAGAGCTTTGTGATGTGGTTTTGGTGGATATCATCGAGGGGGTTCCGCAGGGCAAGGCGTTGGACTTGGCCGAAGCGGCTCCCATCGAAAAGCATGATGCCCATCTGGTTGGCACCAACGCCTATGATGCGAGCGCCGGTTCCGACATCGTCATCATCACCGCAGGGATTCCTCGCAAACCGGGCATGAGCCGCGACGACCTGTTGACCACCAACGCCGGCATCGTCAAAAAAGTGACTCGGGAAATTGCATCGCGTTCGCCCAACGCCACGTTGATCATCGTGAGCAACCCGCTGGACGCCATGTGCCATGTGGCGTTTGATGCCAGTCGCTTCCCCAAACAGCATGTCATCGGCATGGCCGGCGTCCTGGATTCGGCTCGGTTCCGCGCGTTTATCGCCATGGAGTTGAACGTTTCCGTGGAAAACACCCACGCGTTTGTTCTAGGCGGCCACGGGGATACCATGGTGCCGCTGCCGCGTTATTCCAGCGTGGCCGGTATCCCCATCACGGAGCTCATGACCCCGGAGCGCATCGAGGCCCTGGTCAAGCGCACGCGCAACGGCGGGGCGGAAATCGTGAGCCTGCTCAAGACGGGCAGCGCCTACTACGCTCCGGCATCAGCGGCGGTGGAAATGGCCGAGTCCATCCTCAAGGACAAGAAAAAAATATTGCCTTGTGCGGCCTACCTGCAGGGCGAATACGGGATCAAAGACCTGTTCATCGGCGTTCCGGTTAAACTGGGCGCCAACGGCATCGAGCAGGTCATCGAAATCAAATTAACCGCCGAAGAGAACGCGGCGTTGCAGAAATCGGCGGCTGCGGTTCAAGAGCTGAAGAATGCACTGGCGCAGTTGAAATACTGATTCCTCATTCTGCGGCCGGCGCTTCGGGATTCGAGCCCAAGCCTTCCTTGACGGCGGCGGCCAGCTTCCGATTAAATCCGGGCAGCGCGCTCAGTTCAGTGAGCGTGGCTGCCCGGATTGCTTCAAAGCTGCCGAAATGAGCGATCAGTTGCGCCTTGCGCACCCGGCCGACCCCGGGGACCGTATCCAGCGCCGATGTGAGGGTCGCGGCGCGATGCCGTCGGCGATGGAACGAAACCGCTTGGCGGTGCGCCTCATCCCGCACCCGTTGCAGGAAAAGTAGCAGGTCGCCCTCCCGGCCGAAATGGACCGGGTTCGAGCGCCCGGGAAGAAAAATTTTATCTTGCGTCTCCCCCCGGTCCGGGTCTTTCTTGGCGATCCCGATCACATCCAAGCGCCCGTCGAGCTGCAAATCCCTCATCACTGCCAGCGCAGCGCCGAGCTGCCCCTTGCCGCCGTCCACCATCAGCAGATCGGGAAGCGGCTGCGGGCCCGCACCTTTCCCCAACCGTCGCTTCAGAATCTCCGACATGCACGCATAATCATCCGGCACGGCCACGCCGGTGATGCGGTAGCGGCGGTAGGCGGACGGCTCCGGGCGGCCGTCGACAAATACGACCAGAGCGGCGACAGGGTCGGATCCCATGAGCGTCGAGTTGTCCACGCATTCGATGCGTTGCGGGCGGCGTGAAAGGTTCAGGCGGCGTTGCAGCCGATCCAACAGCTCGGCGCCGCTGGAGCGCCGGGTCAGCAGCGCCTGGAGTTCCGTGCGGGCGTTGTTCAGCGCCATCTCCAGCAGTCGTGCCTTTTCGCCGCGCTCCGGGCGATGGGTCCGCACCCGCTTGCCCTTCTGATCGGCCAACCATTCCTGAATCCACTCGTCGTCCTCGAGAGAGTGGGACACGAAAAGCTCCTCGGGAATGAAGGCGCGACCTTCATAGAACTGGCGGATGAACATCCCCAGCATCTCATCTTCGGCGGCCATGGTTTCGGGAAAACGGAAGTGGCGCGTGCCGGTTAAAAAGCCGCCGCGCACCTCCAGGTGGGTAATCACGGCGGCACCGGCGGAGGCTGCTGCCGCGAAGACGTCCCGGTCCATGAAGTCCGTGGTCACCGCGACTTGTTTCTCGGTCGTCCGCTGCAATGCAAACAGCTTATCCCTCAAACGGGCCGCCTTTTCGTATTCCTGAGCGGCGGCAGCAGCCTCCATGTCGCCTCGTATTTTTGCCAGCAGCTCTTGGGTGCGCCCTTTCAAAAAAAGAATCGCTTCCTGAACATGATCGCGATAGACCTCCGGTGGGACATCCCGACAGCAGGGTGCCAGACAGCCGTTCATCTGGCAGTGCAGACAAGGCCGGGTCCGGGTGCGGAATTCACTGGACTTGCATTTGCGCAGCTTGAAGGTGCGGTTAAGCACCTTGAGGGTTTCGCGCACGGCCTGCGCGGATGCAAAGGGTCCGAAATAGAGGGCCTCGTCCTCGCCGATCTTCCGCACGACCGTAAAACGGGCGTAGGTCTCCTGGGGATCCAACCGCAGGGAGGGGTAGCGCTTGTCGTCCTTGAGCACCACGTTGAAGCGTGGCCGGTGGCGCTTGATGAGGTTGGACTCGAGAATGAGCGCTTCCTTTTCGGTACGGGTGAGGATAATCTCGATGTCGGCGACCCGGCCCACCAGCGCATCGATCTTGGAATCGGCATGGATCGACGTCTTGAAATAAGCCGATAAACGCTTCCGGAGGCTGCGCGCCTTGCCGACATACAAGATGCGTCCGTCAGCGGCCTTCATCAGGTAGACACCGGGCGTCGGCGGGGCGTCGGCGGCTTGACGGGCCGGATGGCCCGGCGTTGACGATTGCGGTTCCAGTCGTCTATTCATGTTTCCAACACGATCAGCCGCTGCAGGCTCTTGACCCGGTCCCGCAGCTCGGCAGCCCGCTCGAAATCGAGCTCCCGCGCAGCCTGATGCATCTGTTTTTCAAGTCTGCGGATCTCGGCGTCGACATCCTCCAAGGAGTCGTACGCGGCTTGCTCTTCGGCGACCCGGCGGGCCTGGCTCGGAACCGGGCCGGTGGCGAAATCAAAAGCGCCGGTGATGGCCTTGTGCACGGATACGGGGATGATGCCGTGGGCCTGATTGTAGGCCTGCTGAATCTGGCGACGCCGGCTGGTTTCGTCGATGGCCTGTTGCATGGACGGAGTGACCGAGTCGGCGTAGAGAATGACCATGCCGTTGGCATTGCGGGCCGCACGGCCGCAGGTCTGAATGAGCGACCGGGTCGATCGCAGGAAGCCTTCCTTGTCGGCATCCAGGATGGCCACCAGCGACACTTCGGGAATGTCAAGGCCTTCGCGCAGCAGGTTGATGCCCACCAGCACATCAAAATGCCCTAGCCGCAGATCGCGGATGATCTCCATGCGCTCCAGCGTGGTGATGTCCGAGTGCAGGTAACGGACCTTGATCCCGAGGTCTGAATAGTATTCGGTCAGGTCTTCCGCCATGCGTTTGGTCAGGGTGGTGACCAGCACGCGTTCGCGGCGCTTTTGCCGGGTAAGAATTTCATCGTACAGGTTGTCGACCTGGTGGCGTGCGCTGCGGACCTCCATCTGAGGGTCGATCAGGCCCGTCGGACGAACAATGAGCTCGACGACCGCACCTCCGGCCATCTTCATCTCATGATCCGACGGGGTGGCGGACACATAGACCACCTGGTTGAAGCGCGACTGGGACTCCTCGAACATCAGCGGCCGGTTGTCCAGGGCCGACGGCAGACGGAACCCGTATTCCACCAGGGTCTCCTTGCGCGCACGATCCCCGCGGTACATGCCCTGGAGCTGGGGTACGGCGATGTGGCTTTCGTCGATGAACAGCAGAAAATCCTTCGAAAAATAATCAAGCAGGGTCGGTGGCGGCTCACCGGCCCGGCGCCCGGTCAAATGCCGGGAGTAGTTTTCGATGCCGTTGCAATAACCCAGCTCCTGGATCATCTCCAGGTCGAAATGCGTGCGTTCCTCAATGCGCCGCGCCTCCAGCGGTTTACCCTGGTCGCGAAAAAAATCGACTCGGTCGCTCAGCTCGGTACGGATGGTCTGCATGGCTCTCTGCTGGGTGGTCTTCTGCGTGACGTAGTGACTGGCCGGAAAAATGACGCTGCGCGTCAGGCGGCGCAGAACGGTATTGCGCAGGGCGTCGATCTCGGCGACGCCCTCAACCGTGTCCCCAAAAAAATCAACCCGGATGGCCCGATCTTCTTCATAGGCCGGAAAAATCTCGACTCGGTCACCCCGCACCCGAAAGGATCCTCGGAAGAAATCATGGTCCTTGCGTTCGTATTGCATGGCGACGAGATCCGCCAGCAGCCGTTCACGGCTAAGCTCGGCACCGGCCTCGATCTCCACGCGCATGGACAGGTAGTCCTCCGGGGCGCCGAGGCCGTAAATGCAGGATACGCTCGCCACCACCAGCACATCACGGCGCGAAAGCACCGAGCGCGTAGCCGAGTGCCGCAGCTTGTCGATCATATCGTTGATGGAGGAATCCTTGGCGATGTAGGTATCCGAGGACGGGATATAGGCCTCTGGCTGGTAGTAGTCGTAGTAGCTGACGAAATACTCAACCGCATTGTTGGGAAACAGCTGGCGGAACTCGCTGTAGAGCTGGGCGGCGAGCGTCTTGTTCGGGGCGATCACGAGCGTTGGGCGGTTGATCTGCGCAATGACCTGTGCCATCGTATATGTTTTGCCAGAGCCGGTGACTCCTAAGAGCACGCTGTGCTTTTGGCCCGCCAGCAGCTGTCGCGAGAGCGCATCGATGGCGGCGGGCTGGTCGCCCGCTGGACCGAACGCGGAGGTCAGTTCAAAAGCGTTCATGAGGATCCGTCTCGCTCCGGCGGCCGGCGTTCGATGAGCGCAGTGGCCATGGCGCCGATGCCCTCACCGCGCCCGATCATTCCGCAACCTTCGGTGGTCGTGGCCTTGAGGTTGAAAGCTTGGGGTTTTGCGGCTCGCATCGCTTGCAGAATCCGGGCCGAAATCTCACGTCGAAACGGCATGATTTTCGGCGCTTCGGCCAGCACGACCGCATCGACGTTAACAATCCGAAATCCATTGGCATCGACCAGCGCGCAGGTCTTTTTCAGCAGCTCCAGGCTGGAAATCCCCCGATAGGCCGGATCGCTGTCCGGAAAATGGACGCCGATGTCGTCCAAGCCGCAGGCACCGAGCAGGGCGTCGCAAATGGCATGCACCAGCACATC
>CAZEKN010000071.1:0-9617 GCA_964512755.1 uncultured Desulfatibacillum sp.
CGCTCGGCGGCGGCAAGGGGGGGGTGATCTGCGATCCGCGCCGGATGTCCGCCCGGGAGCAGGAACAGCTCTGCCGCGGCTGGATCCGTCAGGTGTTCAAGAATGTCGGGCCGGAGCTGGACGTCCCGGCACCGGACGTGATGACCAACGCCCAGCACATGATCTGGATGCTCGACGAGTACGAAACCCTGGCCGGCGGCCATTACCCCGGTTTCATCACCGGCAAGCCGGTCGGCATGGGCGGATCGCTCGGACGAACGGAGGCCACCGGCTTCGGCGTGATGTTCTGCGTGCGTGAGGCGGTCAAGCGTCTGGGCCGCGAGCTGAAGGGGATGACCGCCGCCTTTCAGGGCTTCGGCAACGTTGCCCAGCACGCCGTGCGCTGGCTCACGAAGGCCGGAGGCAAGGCCGTGTGCGTCTCCTGCTGGGACGGCCGCGACAACGCCGCCTACTCCTACCGCAAGGCGGACGGCGTTGACCCGGATTTTCTCGTTTCGATCTCCGACAGCTACGGGGCCATCGACCGGGACAAGGCCACGGCGGCGGGCTACGAAGTGCTTCCCGGTGAAGACTGGATCACGCAGCGCGTCGATATCCTCGTCCCGTGTGCCCTCGAAAACCAGATCAATGCGGACACCGTCAACCATATTGCGGACAGCGTGGTGCTGATCGCCGAAGGAGCCAACGGCCCGACCACGCCAGAGGCCGACCCGGTGATCAAGCAGCGCCGGATCTTCGTGATCCCGGATTTTCTCTGTAACGCCGGCGGGGTGACGTGTTCCTACTTTGAGCAGGTCCAGGCCAACATGAATTACTACTGGGAGAAGGAAGAGGTGCTTCAGCGGCTGGACAGCATCATGACCAAGGCCTTTCACGCCATGGCGGATATGGCCGAGCGGCGCGGCGTTTACATGCGGGATGCCGCGTATATGATCGCGGTCGACCGGGTCGCGCAGGCCGCCAAGCTCCGGGGACGGGCCTGATCGCGGTGTCGCGCGCCAACGCCGCAACCGAAGCTGCCGGCCGGCCGCTTCGGTTTTCGTGGCCAAACCCAAGCATCGTTTGGATCCGACATGGTGAGCCGGCCTGACACCACGGCCCGCCACGGTCCGGCGGACCTTATCTCCGGTCGATCGCACCGGGATTACCGGCGCGTTTTCGACGAGATCTTCTCCTCGTCTGGCGAAGGCCGGATGACCCTCGACGTTCTGAAGGAGATCTCGGCGATCCTGCTGGCTTTTTTCAGATGCCACGCCGCCGAGATCGTGTATGAGGAAAAGCGCAAGCTCTGGCACGCCAAGACCCTCGCCGGCCGGCCGCGGGCCACATCCGGCTGGAAAGAGAAAGTCGGCCGAGGTTCGGATTTTCTCGACGCGGTCGAAACGGCCGCACCCGAGATCATTGCCCGCCTGAAATCCCGCGTCCGATCTGAAAAGCGCCGGGGCCGATCTCCGCGACGGCTTTTCATGTTTCCGGCCAGCCGAGGTACCCGCGCACGAGGCAGCGGGCAGCCGCCCGTCCGGCAGATCTTTATCATGATTCCGGCGGCGGCCCGATCGGTGAGCGGGGTGCTGGCGCTTTGCTTTGCTCGCGACCGAACGGCGGACGAGGCTGCACCGGAGTTCCTCGACCGCCTGGCGGCGGTGATCGGACGTTCGCTCAGCCACAATCTTTCGCGCTTCGAGCTCCGGGAACGGGTCAAGGAGCTGACCTGCATGTACAACATCGCCAATCTGGCGGTGACCTCCCATCAGCACACCGATCAGTTTTTGCAGCAGGCCGCCGAACTGCTGCCGCCGGCCTATTTGTACCCGGAAATCGCCTCGGCGCGCATCGTGCTCGACGGCAAAAGCTATATGTCTCCAGGGTTTGCCGAGTCCCCCCGGTCTCAGAGCGCCGATGTTCTGGTCGGCGGCCTCAAGCGCGGAGCGGTTGAGGTGGCCTACCGTGAACCGCGGCCCGAGCTGGACGAGGGGCCGTTTCTGGCCGAAGAGCGGCGGCTGCTGGATTCGGTGGCGCGGGAGATCGCCATCATCATCGAGCGGCGGCAGGCCGAGGTCGAGCAGAATCGCCTGCAGGATCAGCTGCGGCACGCTGATCGGCTGGCCACGATCGGCAAGCTCGCCGCCGGCGTCGCCCACGAATTGAACGAACCCCTGACGGGAATCCTCGGATTTGCCGAGTTGCTCAAGGACCTTCCGGGCCTGCCGGCGCAGGCCTCCAGCGATCTGGCGCGCATCGAGTCCGCCGCCTTGCACGCGCGCGAAGTCGTGCGCAAGCTGCTGCTATTCGCGCGCCAGATTTCGCCGAAACAGAGCCGGGTCGCCGTCAATCGTTTGGTCCAGGAAGTGGTCGCTTTTTTCAAGGCCCGTCTGAGCCAGCAGGGAATAGAGGTCCAGACGCGGCTGGAAGGGGCGCTGCCCGAGATCCTGGCCGATGAATCGCAGATCCGGCAGATCCTCATGAACCTGACCATCAACGCCATTCACGCCATGGACGACGGCGGAGTGCTGACCATCGCCACCCAGACCCGCGGAAAGGAAATCGTGCTGTCCGTCCGGGATTCGGGGAAAGGCATCCCGGAGGACATCCAGGACAAGATTTTTCTACCCTTTTTCACCACCAAGGATGTGGACTTGGGGACGGGCTTGGGGCTGGCGGTGGTTCATGGTATCGTGAAATCGCACCACGGCCGAATCAAGGTCGCCAGCGAAGAGGGTTGCGGTGCGGAGTTCAAAGTGTATCTGCCGTTGAAGCAGAATGTGACGGCAAGTGAGCTTGGGCGGTCAGCGTGAAAACTTATCCTCCCATTCGCAGTGCGAAGATCCTGGTTGTCGACGACTCGCCGGATGCGCTCGAACTGGTCAAACGGCACCTCGCGGAGGCCGGGCACACCATTATGACCACCGCGAGCGCCGAAGAGGCCTCGCGTCTGATGGAGGACGCGGCCTTTGATCTGGTGATCACCGACATGAAAATGCCGCGGGTCAGCGGCCTGGAACTGATCCGCCACATCCGCACCCACTACAAGGCGGTCAGCATCCTCATGGTGACCGGATACCCATCCATCGGCGGGGCGGTCGAGGCCGTGCGGCTGGGCGCCGAGGATTATCTGGCCAAGCCCTTTACCAAGAAGGAGCTGCTCGACGCCGTTGAAGCCATCCTGGCGAAGCAGCGGCGAAGAATCTTGGGTCCGCCGACGGCCCCGGCCCCGGCCGGCCTCATCGGCGAATCCGAGCCCATGCAGGCTGTTTTTCATGCCATCGAAAAAGCGGCGGCGGTCAAGGCCAACGTGCTCATCACCGGCGAAAGCGGCACCGGCAAGGAGCTCGTGGCGCGAGCCGTCCACTACCAGAGCACCCGCGCCGCTCATCCCTTCGTACCGGTCAACTGCGGGGGCATCCCGGAAAGCCTGCTCGAAAGCGAGCTCTTCGGTCGCGTGAAAGGGGCCTTCACCGGCGCCACCGAAACCCGTGCCGGTTTCTTTCAGACCGGCGACAAGGGCACGATCTTCCTGGACGAAGTGGGCGAGACCAGCCAATCCATGCAGGTCAAACTGCTGCGGGTCATTCAGGAAAAGGAGATCTGCATGGTCGGGTCCGCCCGTCCTCAGAGGGTGGATGTGCGCATCATTGCCGGCACCAACAAGAACCTCCAGGGTCTCATTGCCGCCGGCCGCTTTCGTGAAGATCTGTTTTACCGCCTGAACGTGATCAACATCGAGCTGCCGCCGCTGCGCACGCGCACCGGCGATGTGCTCCTGTTGGTGCGCTATTTCAGCGCCAAGTACGCCGATGAGATGGGCCGACCGGCGCCCCAGTTTACCGACCGCGCCCTGGAGAACCTGAGCCGGTACGCCTGGCCGGGCAACGTACGCGAGCTGGAAAACCTCGTTCAGCGGCTGATGGCCATGGCGGACGGCGACGTCATCGACGCGCCGGACCTGCCCGCCGGCATGCGCACGGAGTGCTTTCCGCAACCAATCGGGCTGAACCGGACCCTGGATCAGGTCGAGGCCGAGCACATTCGGCAGGTACTGGACCGGTTGGGCGGAAACAAGAGCCAGGCGGCCAAGGTGCTCGGTATCGACCGCAAGACCCTGCGCGAGAAGCTCAAGCGCTTCGGATTGAACGACTGAGCCAACATCCACTCCCATCCTGGATTCGGGGGCCTGCCCGG
The DNA here is from genome assembly GCA_964512755.1 of uncultured Desulfatibacillum sp. Classification (GTDB taxonomy): domain Bacteria; phylum Desulfobacterota; class Desulfobacteria; order Desulfobacterales; family SpSt-501; genus SpSt-501. The sequence goes on from CAZEKN010000071.1 coordinate 4,180, forward strand.
GCCTGATCCAGGGTGTGCCGGCAATGACAAATCTTGGCATAATTGCCGAAGTGATAACTCCTATTGGCGCATTCCGCTATTCGATCACCGAATCGGTGTATTCGATCTCACCGGCCAGGACATAAATACCGGGATCGGTCTCGAAGCCCAGGCTGGGATTGTTGCTGAGGTGGGACCGGTCGATCCGCAGCGTGCCGGTACGATCGTTGCTCACGAAGAAGATCGCTCCGCCGCCCTCGTTGGCCGTGTTGTTCATCAGCGTGCTGCCGCACACCTCGAGGGTGAAGGTGTTGCCGTCATTGTAAATCGCCCCGCCGCTGCCGCCTCCGGGGGTTCCGGGCTCGGCCGGGTTGGCGCCGTTTCCGATGGCCTGATTGTAACTCATGACGCTGTTGATCACGGTGAACGATACCCCGATGCTGCTCAGCGCTCCGCCGTTGGAACCGACATTGCCCAGATCGTCGCGGCCGCCGAAGGTCGATCCGACCACGTAGACCGGCTGGTCGTCGTATTGGTCGAATACGCGCACCGCCGCACCACCCACGTCCGGGCCTTCCGTATCGCAGCGATTGTTGAAAAAGCGGCAATTGACGATCTTGAAGCGCCCGCCGCGCACGAAAATAGCCCCGCCGCCACCGGGATCCTCGCCCGAGGTGCGGCCGTTAACGAATGTCAGGTTCTGCACCGTCAGCCGCGGGTGGTCTTGGTTCTGACAGTGGGAGGTCGTCCACTCCAGGTCCGGGTCACAGGTGTTCATGTACAGTATGCGGCGTTGATCGCCACCGCTGAGGGCTACCAAGCCGCCGCCGTCGATGACGATCTCCGGGCCGGTATTGTTGAATATCTTGGCGGTTTCCGATAGGGTGATGATGACCGGATCCGGGCCGCAGTCGAAGGTGATCACGCCGCCGGCCGCCACCGCCGCAACGAACGCCGCACCGGTGCAGCTCTCCGGGGTCCCGTTGCCCACCACCTGGTCCGGAGCCGCGGTGTCCATGGCCTGCGCATCCACCGGAACGCTGCACAGGCGTTCGGCCGTGCCGGCTTCCGGCCAGTCATCCGAAAACGAAATCGGGTCGGGCGCCGGGGCCGCGGGGGCCGGCTCCGACCCGCCGGATCCTCCCGATCCGCTTGACCCACCCGACCCGCAACCGGCGATCAGCCCAGCCATAAGGATCAGCAAGGTGCCCAAGATGGCGCTGGATATGCGCAGATGCGTCGAGGTCATCGAGCCCTCCTTCATTTTGAATGAGCCGCTTCAGAAGCCCGGGATTTGGTGAGGGAAATAGTCCTCCAACTTTCCCTCGCGGTACACATCCGCCGTCGCGCAGTGCAGGCCCCCGCCGAAGGCTGCTACATCCCAGAGCGGCACCGGCACCACCTCGAAGCCGAGCCGGTCGAACTGCTCCATCTGCTCCGTCTCGGCGGCTTCGACGCACACCGTCTTGGGGTCGAGGATGAGGATGTTCATCGACAGCCACACGCTGCAGAAGGAGAGCTTGGCTTTCTTGTCGTGGGCCGGCTTGGCGCACTCGACGATCTGCCAATCGTTCTTCTTGAACAGCTCCACCAGCTCGGGGGTCAGGGGCTTGCGCTGGCGGTTGGAAAGCGCCAGGCCGGGACGGAGCGGCACGAAGGTGGCATCGATATGCATGGGCGAGTCTTCCTTGAAGATCACGGCGTGGACGCGGTGGCCTGGAAAATGCCGGCGCAGCCAGCTGATGCCGGCAGCATTGGTCACCGTGGACTGCTGCACGATCAGGTCCTTGCCGCAGCGCGCGACGTCGGCCGCGTCGAAACAGGGCTCGGCCTCGGTCAGCACCCAGTCCCGGGCCTGGGTGCGCTCGAGCTTTTCCTTCTCGCTTAGGGCGTTGAAGATCTTCCAGTAGTCCTTCTTATACGTGCGTTCGGTCAGACGCGGCTTGGGCGCCGCCTCCCAGCGGAATTTAGGGTCTTCTTGGAAATAGCGCTCGAGCAGCGGCCGGTAGACGAGGAACTCGAACCAGCGGCTGCGGCAGGACATGGTGGCCTCGAGGATTTCAGGGCCCACGGTGAGCAGGACGTCCCGCGGCGGCATGCAGCCGAACATGCTGGCCTGCTTCCAGTCCGGCGTCTGCACCGCCTGGCTGAAGTCGATCGGCGTGGGCCGGTCGACCCGGATGCCGCGCTTCTCCAGGATACGCGCGAAATCGTCCAGCTGCTCGTTGGCCCTGTCCTCCATTTCCTTCGGCAGCCGCCCGTAGGTCCCCCGCGGAAAACCGTACTCCGGCCAGTTGCGCTCGACCGCCGGTTCCGGTGCCTGAACCATGGTGCCGTCGGCGCGGCCCACGATGACATGTTTGAGCGGATCCCATTCGTTCCAGGACCACACCTTGGTTTTGGCCTGCTTATCAGCCATCACATCCTCCTCATTCACGAAAAAATATCCCCGCCTGGCAGTCATGCGGGCAGGGATTTAATTCAAACCCCTTTCAAATGCTTAACCAGGTGCCCCAGTTCCGGGAAGATCAAGCGGGTGCAGGCGAGCTTGCAGGCGTTGAGGCTTCCCGGCATGCAGAAGACCACAGTGGATCCGATGAGGCCGGCTGCCGCGCGCGACATGATGGCCGCCGAACCGATCTCCTGCATGCTCAGCTGTGCGAACAACGGCCCGAAGGCCGATAGAGCCTTGGTGAACATGGGGCTGACCGCTTCGATGGTCACGTCCTGCGGAGTGATGCCGGTGCCTCCGTTCATCAGCAGGATCTGCGGCTCCAGGTTTTCGGTGATCTCCCGCACCGTCATGGTGATGGTGGCGGCGTCGTCGGGGATGACCCGGTGGCAGACGACCTCGTGGCCGATTCCGACCGCCATCTCCTTGATCCACCGGCCGCTGGCATCATCCTTGATGGTGCGGGTCGTGGAAAGGGTCAGGATGGCGATGGTGGCCTTTTTCGGCGCATCCTTTTTATGCTCGGCGGTTCCCATGAGCGGCCCTCCGAATGAGGTGAGGATGAATGACCTATATCTACCCCATCCGCCGGCACGATTTCAACTAGTTTGATTCCGAGGTTGCCCGATGAATCCGTAAAAAGTCATCAACGTTGCACTTCCTCAAGACGCCTCTCCGTTAGGGTAAAATATCAGGTTCTGATTCCAGGTAGTCCTTCACAGCGCGGCAAAAGACCTCGACCCCCAGGGGCAGCACCGCCTCATCCATGTCGAAATGAGGCGAGTGCAGGGGGTGATTGAAGCGCTGCGAAGCGTCCCGGCAACCCAAACGGATCATGGCGCCCGGCGCTTTGCGGGCCATGAGGGCAAAGTCCTCCCCGCCGCACTTGGGCTCGAGCCAGCGCAGGTTTTCCTTTCCAACCACCTCGGCGGCGCTGTCGAAGAAGGCCTCCGAGACCTTGGGGTCATTGCGGCAGGCCGGCACCCCTTCTTTTAGGGTAAAGGCCATGGTCACGCCCATCGCCTCGCCCATGCCCCGGCTCAGTTCCTGCAAACGGCGGATGAGAATCTCGCGTACCTCCGGCTTGAAGCTGCGGATGGTGCCGGAGATCCGGGCGACCGGCGGGATGACGTTGGGGGCGCTGCCGGCCTGGAACTCCCCGAAACTGATGACGCCCACATCGGTCGGGTCCAGGTTCCGGCTGACGATGGTCTGGGCGGCCTGGACCAGGGCGGCACCGGCCACAATGGGATCCCGGCCCTTTTCGGGCGAGGAGCCATGTACGCCCCGGCCCCGCACCTCGACATAAAAGCTATCGCTGGCGGCGTGGCTCACGTCGCGGTAAAAGCCCACCTGGCCCACCGGCAGATCGGGCCAGAGATGGGCGGCCAGCACCCGGTCCACCGGCGGATCATCCATGGCTCCGGCCGCGATCATGGCCTTGGCCCCGGAGACGATTTCCTCGGCCGGTTGGAAGATCAAGCGCAGCTCGCCATTGATTCTGGATGCCAGGCCGGTCTCCTTCAGACGGCGGGCCACTCCCAGAAGGATGGCGGTGTGGCCGTCGTGGCCGCAGGCGTGCATGATCCCGGCGTTTCGGGAGCGGTAGGCAACGTCGTTCTGTTCGTCCATGCGCAGGGCGTCGATGTCGGCCCGGAGCGCCAGCACTTTGCCGCCCTCCTGACCCCGGATCACGCCTACCGCACCGGTGGTCAGACCGGGTGTCTCGCGGATCTCCACACCGAGCTCCGCCAGTATTTCCTTGATGCGGGCGGTGGTGCGGTGTTCCTCGAAGCTGGGCTCGGGGTGCATATGAAAGTCGCGCCGGATCTCGCTCAGCCATTCGTACAAAGGATGCTTCTCGTAGTCCATCGGCATCTCCATCAGGCCGGCGCGCCCTGCTCGGATAGGTCGTGGAAAAGCCCGGTCATCAGCAGGAGCGCGTCGCGCAGGAGGGGGGGCAGGACGTGTTCGTCCGGGGCGTGTTGGGAGCAGCCGCCATAGGAGTGGGGGATCCAGACGGTGGGCAGGCCCAGGATATCGGTGAAGGCGTCGTTGGGAAGGGACCCGCCGAGGTTGGGCAGCACCGCCGGTTTTTTTCCGCTGGTTTCCTGCAGGGAACGGATGGCAAAACGCGCCCAGGGGTTATCGGGGTCCAGGCGCGTAGCGGTGAAGTAGCCGCCGCGCTGGGGGATGACCTCGATCTGGGGGAAGCCGCACGCGTCCAGGCGCCGGCGCAGGCCGGCCTCGAAGGCCGCAGGGTCGGTGTCCACGGTGAAGCGGATGTGCAGGCGGGCCCAGGCCTCGGGGGGGATGGCGTGGGCCGGCGCCTCGGGGTTGCCGCATTTGAAGGCCAAAACCTCCAGCGTGCTCCAGCCGAAGACTTTTTCGGCGGCGGAGAATCCGGGCTCGCCCCAATCCGGATCGATGGCCGGGCCGCCTTCGCCGGTGACATCCAAGTCCGCCAGAGCCCGCTTGACCGACGGGGGGATAGCCTCAGGGCGAAGCTCAGGCACCAGGATCTTGCCTTTGGGGTCCACCAGGCAGGCGATGGCGTGAGCCAGGATGATGCCCGGATTGGACAGGAGTCCGCCCCAGTTGCCGGAATGATGGCCGCCCTCGCGGAGCTTCAGGCGCAGATCGAAGTTGGCCACGCCCCGCGAGCCCCCGAAGATGGTGGGCGTCATGGGAGCCAGGCGGGGGCCGTCGCTGGCGATGAGCACATCGGACGCGAGGAGCTTCTGATGCGCGGCGCAGACTTCGCGCAGGCCCGGCGAGCCCATCTCCTCGCCGATCTCGATCAGCACCTTGACGTTGAACCCCAGGCTCCCGCGCTCCCTCAGAACCAGGTCGAGGGCCGAGAGATTGATGGTGTGCTGTCCCTTGTTGTCCGCTGCGCCGCGACCGTACCAACGCTCCCCTTCGACAGTGAGCGTCCAGGGATCGAGGCCCTGCCGCCAGCGATCCTCCATTCCGAGCACGGTATCGCCGTGGCCGTAGGTCAGGA
>CAZEKN010000072.1:0-9519 GCA_964512755.1 uncultured Desulfatibacillum sp.
GTGGTGGTCCCCAGGAAGATAATGTCGCCGGTGGACCCGTGCATGTTGGTGATGCCGCTGCCGCGGAGGTCCCACAGGTCGCAGATTTCGCGCAGGTATTTCGAAGTGTAGAACTTGCCGCCCGGCTGGCTGACGCGCATGGTGTGGAAGTGGGCTACACCGGGAAATTGATCGGGCGCATCGCAGTAGCGGCCGATGACGCCGCCGCCGTAGCCGAACACGCCGACGATGCCGCCGTGCTTCCAATGGGTTTGGCCGTGTTTGTAGGTCAGCTCCAAAACGCCGAGAATGTCGTCCGCTACGTCTACCGGAATTTGATAGTTTGCCGTATCCGCTGTTTTAGCGCGATGTTCGGCCAATGCCTTCAAATCCGAGACAAAGCTCGGCCAAGGGCCGCTTTCCAGCTGATCCAACAGGGGGGTTGGGTGTTTTGCCATTATCTACCTCCGTTTGAGTTGATGAGTAAGCACCTGAGAACGCAAAGGCCGCATGAAACACATGAAAATCCGCTTCACCTCCTCTCTCGAAACGATGGGTTTTTCCGTTGTGGTGTATGCTTATCCGTGGGGAATCTCAGCGAAAAAAATCAAGGTGAAGCTATAGAATTAAACAACGGGCTTGTCAATAAAAAAGCGGTGTTGCGGGCCTTGGAGCGGCCTTGAAATCATGAAGGATTCTGGATCATACCTCATCTTGAGGCGAAGGCAGCGGCAAACGCTGTATGTAGTGAGAAATCGGCGAGGCCGTGCCGATCAAAGCCGGCCGAAAGCCTCCGCTAACGTGGCGGCGTGTTCTTTCATGTGCGCCTCCACCATGCAACGCTCCGCGCTGCCGGCTGGATAATTCTTTTCCACGAGGTCGGTGCAGAGAAACAGAATATCTTCCGCCGAGCAAGCCGCGAGGTAACGACTGAAAAGCGCATCGATCGGCAACGTCGGCTCCCAGGAGACCGTTTTGTCGGCGAGGCCGTCGAACACCCCGGCCACCGTCGCTTCAACGGCCAGCGGATCGGACCAGACCAAATCCCCCGTCCCGTCCAGGCGATCCAGGCGGGTGCGAACGCTCACATTCAGCAGGAAGATCAACAGCGCCTCAAGCAGCCCCGTGACGGCACGAACGCGATCGCCCGATTCCAGCCGGCGGCGGAACAGGGGCCGATAGTCGCGCACGGTGATCAGGCGAACCTCGGCCTGGCGGTCCTCCAGACGGACCACGAAATCGCCCGCCGCGTGATGCCAGGCGCCGATGCCTTCGAAAGTGGTCAGATTGAGATAATACGTCAGGATCCGGGCGACCTGGCGATAGACGGCACGGCCCTGAGCGGCGTCCAGGAGGATCGGGTCGCTTGCGGGGTCCCAGAGCGCGAGCGCCTGATCGCCTCCCGGGGTGTCCCGGGTGGTATGGAATTCGTGAAAACCGGTGAGCCATTGCCCCAGAAACATGGCCAGGGACCGGCCGCGCCCGGCATCCACCTCGGCGGCTGCGTAAACTCGAAGGACATAAGCGGCCGTGGATTCCCGTGCCAACCTTTCCAGCAAAGCGTATTCCTTGAACACAAGGGCTTTGCCGGCGGCGGACACCGCCACATTGACGACCCAGGGGTAAGGCACTCCGTCGATCTCGGTTTCCACCCTCGCCGGATGGTAGTACTCGCCGTGCTTGGCCAGAAAAATGCGGAAGACCTGCGCGGCCGCCGGGTCCACGCCCTTTCCGACAAGGACGCGGACGATCGCCTCCCCTCCGGTCTCCTGAATAAACGCCTGGATCGCCTGGAAATAGTCTCCGAGAGGGATGGAGGTTTCGGCATCCGCATGGGGCGATGCAGGAGCGGTGAAGGCGTGCCGGCTCGTCGGAAGCGGCCGCCGCCACAGCGGGTGTTCCGGCAAGACCGGCTGGTCCGGGGTTTCGAGAAAGCATTCGAATCGCAGCGACGCCTTCGCGCCGTTGGACCGCATCCGCTTTCCTGGAGCCTTCATTTCAGCTTGGCCCGATGATCTTCGATCTCCTGGCGGATCGGCGGCGCCACGTCGAAGCCGAGGGCGACGGCCTTGTCGTAGTGCTCGACGGCTTGGGCGTAGTCCCCCTTCTCCAGAAAGGCAATGGCCAGGTTGTTGTAGGCCGGGGCAAAATCAGGGGCGAGCGTGATGGCCTTCTGATTGGCCGCGATGGCCTCGTCCACCATACCCTTCATGAGGTAGGCGTTGCCCAGATTAGCGAAGGCCTGGACGTAACGGAAATTGAAGATGGTGGCCCGTTCGAAGTTCTTGATGGCCTCATCCACGTTGCCACGCTGCAGCTCCACAAAGCCGATGTTGCCGTAGCCCTCGGAGAAGCCTGGCCTGACATGGACCGCCTTGCGGTTGAATGCCAGACACCCTTCCAGGTCGCCACGGCTCAGGCAGATCCCGCCCAGCAACACGTATGCCTCGGCCAGGTTGGGGCTGCATTCCAGGGCGGCGTGCAGCTCGCGTTCGGCATCTTCAAGCCGCCGCTGCCCCACGTATCCGACCGCCAGGTTGTAATGCGAATTGCCGCACTCGGGGTTCTGGGCGACGGCATTCTTGTGGATGTCGATATACTCTTCGACGTTTTTTGGCTTTTCCATGCTTTTCTTCCTCAGCGGAGGTGATTTCAGCACACAGTAATAGACCATCCGCACTTTGTCAAAAACAGCCTCTGGTTCGGGACGAAGTTGCGCTTACGGCATGCATCTGGTGAAGTCAAGCGAATTTCAAGTCGAACGAAGGAGAAAGCCTTTGTTTTTTCTTGACATCCTATTCGCTTTTCTTTACCAGACCAACAGAGAAGACAACCTGGCACACCAGCAAGGCGGCGCCAGCGGACGAGCCGCCAAGGAGGGATTATGAAACCTGGATGCTACACGGCCATCATCACTCCGTTCGAGGGCGACGCCGTGGACTGGAAAGGGCTTGACCGGTTGGTCGAGTTCCAGATCAGGAACGGCATCACCGGCGTTCTCGCCGTCGGTACGACCGGCGAAAGCCCCATCCTGAGCTGGGACGAGCACAACAAGGTCACCGAACGCATCGCCAAGCAGTGCCGGGGCAAGTGCCTGTGCATCGCGGGCACGGGAAGCAACAATCCCAAGGAGACCCTCGACGGCACCCGGCATGCGGCCGATTTCGGCGCCCAGGCGGTGCTGCTGGTGGACCCCTATTACAACGGACCCAGCTCGCTCGAGATCCGGCGCGAATACGTCGCGCCCATCGCCAAGGCCTTCCCCGCCATTGACATCATTCCTTACGTCATCCCGGGCCGCACCGGGACCCAGCTGCTGCCCGAGGACTTGGCGATTCTGTTCCGGCAACACCCCAACGTCAACGCCGTCAAGGAGGCCACGGGGGACATCGCGAACATGCGCCGCACGCGGGCATGCTGCGGCCCGGATTTCGCCATCTTTTCCGGCGACGACCCCATGACGGTCGAGATGATGACCGACCCGAACGTGAAGGCCGCCGGCGTGATATCGGTCGCCTCCAACGTGGCGCCCAAAGCGGCGACCGAGATGGTCAACCTGCTTCTGGCCGGGCAAACGGCCGAGGCCCGGACGCTGGCTGCCAAGCTCGAACCGCTCTTCAACCTGGTCACGGTCAAGACCACCGAGAAAACCCCTTACGGCGACGTGATCTGCCGGGCCCGCAACCCGCTGGCCTACAAGACCCTGATGGCCATCCTGGGGATGCCGTCGGGCGGCTGCAAACCCCCTCTAGGCAAAATGACTCCAAACGGCCTCAACAAGGTTCTGGGGGCCGCCCGCACCATGCAGCGCACGGCCCCTGAAATCCTGAAACCCATCGCGGACTTCTTCGGCGTGGACATCGAAGAGCGATTGGAAAATCCGAAATACTGGGAAGGGCTCTGCTACGCGGAATATTAGTCGAAAGTCCAGGAGGACTGAGGACTGAGAAAAAATTTCCTGATCAGCCCCCAGTCCTCGTTTCTCAGTCCTGCTTTGGGCCCGCCTGGAGGCCGCCCTCCTTGAACAGCAGCCCATTGAGCCACTTCAGGCCGAATTCCAGCAGAGCCACGTCGTCGCTGCGCAAGGTTGCGAGGGTGGCCTCATCCACGGGATACCGCTTGAGAAATGAGCTCTCGAACACGAACTTGCGGAACCGGTCGATGTCGTAGCTCGCCATGAAGAACATCTGCTTGACCTTCTCGGTCCAGTGCAAGTCCGGCGGGAAGGACCGCTTGCGGACGATGAGCTCGGTCCACTGATTGTTGATCCGGTCGTGCGTATCGACCCCCTGATCCTGCCGCCACTCCAGCACGGTCCAGGATCGATCCTCGTCAAACCCCAAACAATGCGCCTCGCGCACCATGAAGAAGAAGTCCTCTCCGTCCGGGTCCTCCTTGTAGGCCAGCGACGCAACCCCCAGCGGGTAGTAGCGGCATGAGGTCGGCCGGTCCTCGTAGACCAGGCAACCCTCCGGCCGGACGAAGGGGCAGGCCTTCCGACCCTCCGCGGCGCCTTCTTCGTCCAGAAGCTTGAGCGTGACGACGGGGATGTCGGTCTTTTCGAGCATCTGCGGCTCGGTGTAAAGAGCCAAAAACTCCTCGGAGGTCAGCCCCAGACGGTTTTTAAGGCGGATGATGTCGTAGGGGGTCAGGATGATGTTGATCCCGCGGCAGCACTGGGTGAAGCACTTCACGTCCTTGTGGCAACGGAACGTAAAGCGGCTGTCGGGCCCCAGCCGCATGGGTTGTATCGGTCCTTCCTTGAGCTGTTCCATACAAGGTCCTTTCAAATTTCGTTTTTTCTTATCCCACATCGGCCGGCCAAGTCAACGCAGCCATTTTCGTCTTGATTTCAGCCTAAAATCTACTATATCGTAAATTTTACTCTTTTTCCCGGCCGCACCCAAGCGGCTTTGCTGGCGGCGCTGACATCATTTGTTTGTCTTCAGAAGGAGGGGACCGAAATGAAGTTGTCGATTACAACGGCCAAGCAGCTCAAACCCAAGCCGGATGAAACCCGGCTCGGCTTCGGCACGAAATTCACCGATCATATGTTCAACATGGATTATGCCCCCGACCAGGGCTGGCACCATCCGAGGATCGAGCCCTACGCACCGATCGCCATGGATCCGGCCACCATGGTCCTGCACTACGGCCAGGGGGTTTTCGAGGGGCTCAAAGCCTACCGCACGGCTGCCGGCCGCATCCAGCTCTTCCGGCCTCTCGACAATTTCCGCCGCCTGAACCGCAGCAACGATATCCTGTGCATCCCTCGGTTCGATGAAAACCTCGCCCTGGAGGGGTTGAGGGAACTTCTGAAGATCGAGCAGGATTGGGTGCCGCGCGCGCCCGAAACCTCCCTATACATCCGGCCGACCATCTTCGCCTCCGATCCGTTCCTGGGTGTGCGCGCCTCACACACCTACCGGTTCTTCATCATTCTGTGCCCGGTCGGCGCCTACTACCCCGAAGGCTTCAACCCCGTTAAAATCCTGGTCGAAAACGAACACGTCCGCGCCGTCCCGGGCGGTACGGGCGAGGCCAAGACCCTCGGCAACTACGCCGCCAGCCTGTTGGCCGGGCAGAAGGCCCACGATGCCGGCTTCACCCAGGTGCTCTGGCTGGACGGCGTGGAGCGCAAATACATCGAAGAAGTGGGTTCCATGAACATTTTCTTCGTCATTGACGGCGAGGTCATTTCCCCGGCCCTTCAGGGAAGCATCCTGCCCGGCATCACCCGCGACACGGTCCTTCAGCTCGGGCGCATGTGGGGGCTGAAGGTTTCCGAACGCCGCATCAGCATCGATGAGGTGCTGAAGGCCCAGGAAACCGGCAAGCTCCAGGAAGTCTTCGGTTCGGGCACGGCCGCAGTGATCTCTCCGGTCGGCCAGATCAAGTATGCAAACCGGTTGATCACGGTCGGCGACGGCCGGGTCGGACCCCTGGCCCAACGGTTTTACAAAGCCATCACCGACATCCAGTACGGCCGCGCCGAAGATCCCAAGGGCTGGATTATGCCGGTCGCCTGAGACGGAGAAGAAACTTCAGGATGAGGCAGCCTATGGCGCAGCCGCGGATGATTCCCCACCTGGCAGAGTTCGCCGCCAAGATGGCCAAGGCGGGCTTGAGGCCGCTGGTCATCGACACATTCGCGCATTACTACCGCCGGCTGGTGGGCGGCGAAAGCGGATTGATCCACGATGCGGACATCCTGCCGGTCCAGCTCAGGGACGTCCCCAGGGCCTCCGAGCTGGCCGGCTACGCAGAAGGCGGGCACCAGACGCTGAGCCAGGCCGTACGCATCGTACTGAACGGCGGCCTGGGCACGTCCATGGGCCTGGTCGGACCCAAATCGCTGCTGAAGGTCCGACCGGGTCTTTCATTCCTCCAAATCATTCTGCGCCAGGCCGAGCTGGCTTCCGTGCGCATTGCGCTGATGAACAGTTTCAATACCCACACGTCGACGCTTTCGGAAATAACGAAACTCAACCCGGCCCGGCCGCCGCTCTGCTTTCTGCAGCATAAATTCCCCAAAATCCTGCAGGGGGAGCTGACGCCGGCCGACTGGCAGCGCAATCGCGAGTTGGAATGGAATCCGCCCGGCCACGGCGATGTCTACGCCGCGCTCTATGCCTCCGGGATGCTTCAGAAACTGCTGGACGAGGGAGCCCGCTACGGGTTTATTTGTAACTCGGACAATTTGGGAGCCGGGATCGACGAGGCTCTGCTAGGCTATTTCGCTGAAAAGCGGCTGCCCTTCATGATGGAGGTCGCCGAGAAAACCCCGTCCGACATCAAGGGCGGACATCTCGCCCGCCATCGCAACGGCCGCCTCATTCTGCGCGAGGCGGCCCAGTGCCCGAAGGAGGAGATCGCCGCTTTCCAGGACATCCAGCGCTACCGCTTTTTCAACACCAACAACATCTGGATCAACCTGGAGTTCCTGAAGGACCTCATCACCCGAGAGCGCATCATCGATCTGCCGATAATCGTGAATCCCAAGACGCTCGACCCGCGCGACGAAACAAGCCCGCCCGTCTACCAGATCGAAACGGCTATGGGCTCGGGAATCTCGCTCTTCGAGGGTGCGGCCGCGGTCAACGTGCCGCGCTCGCGCTTCCTTCCGGTCAAAACCTGCAACGACCTGCTGGCCTTGCGCTCGGACTGCTTCGTCTACACCGAACACGAGGGCTTGAAGCTCAACCCCGCGCGCAAAGCAACCGGCCGCAGCGAAGCCATCAAGATCAAACTCGACTCAAAGTATTACGGCAAGTTCGACGTTCTGGAAGAGCGCTTCCCGGCGGGCGCGCCCTCGCTCAGGGATTGCGATGCCCTCACCATCAACGGGGATGTGCGCTTCGAACAAGACGTGGTGATCCGTGGCACGGTCACCATCAGCAACAGCGGCAGCCGACCGGCCGTCATCAGGGCCGGAACGGTGGTCGACCGGGACTTGATGCTCTGATGGAGGAATAAAAGAATTCTGCTGCGGGTCTGTCGACCGATAAACCCGCTCAGGCAACGGATTGGATTATTTCTTTAGTACATCCTTTAGAGCGTTCACACAAAAATCAACCAGCTTTTCATTTGAGTTGTAGCCCATCAATCCTATTCGCCAAACTTTTCCGGCCAGTTCTCCCAAACCGGCACCGATTTCCATATTATGTTTGGCCAACAGATCGTTTCGCACGTTTGCTTCATTAATTCCTTCCGGCACCTTGATGGTCAGCAGGTGCGGAATTCGTTCACCGTCGGGAACAATCGGTTCCAGCCCCAGCTGGGATTTCAATTTTGAGATCAGCCTCGCGCTGTTTTCGCGGTGGCGCCTCCAGGCGTTTTCAATTCCCTCATCCTTTAAAATCATGAGCGCTTCATGCAGCCCATAATATTGATTACTGGGTGCGGTATGATGATACGCTCGTTTGCCCGGACCATTCCAGTAGCTTGCAAGAAGATTTAGGTCATTGACCCAGCTTTGAATTTGCGTCTTTCTATTCTTGACGAAGTGAACCGCCCGTTCGCTGAAACTAACCGGGGACATTCCGGCGACGCATGCCAATCCTTTTTGAGAACATGAATACACCGCATCGAGCTGCCAGTCATCAACGTAAACATCGACCGCGCCGAGCGATGTCACCACATCGGCGATCACTAGCGCGCCCGATTTATGCGCGATCTCTGAAAGCAGCTTTATATTCGATAAGGCGCCAGTGGATGTTTCCGCATGAACGAACGCCACTACTTTTGCGTCAGGATTATTTTTTAGAGCACTCTCCAACTTTTGAGGATCGACCGCTCTGCCCCAATCATCTTTTACAACCACAACCTGTCCACCCAGCTTCGAAACGATTTGTGTCATCCGGTTGGCAAAATACCCGGCAACGCAAACAATGACTTTTGACCCCGGCTCGACCAGATTAACCAGGCATGCCTCCATGCCCAACGATCCCGGGCCGGATAAAACGAATGTGTGTTCGCTTTCGGTTTTAAAGGTATACTTGAGAAGCGATTTTATATCGTCCATCAATTCGATGAACTGCGGATCGAGATGCCCCAGGGTGGGTTTTGATAATGCTTCTAAAACCTTGGGATGAACGTTCGCGGGACCGGGTCCCATCAATACCCTGTCTATCGGTTTGAATGAGTTGTGCACGGGTTCGATCTCCATGATAGGTTAGGATAAGCACTCGCGTTTCACTAACATCACCTTCAGCGGTTGTTGTCAACAGCGAAGATCCATCCGCAAAGAGTCCATCTCCGGCTCGTTTTCAGGTCAATCCAATCACTCAAGCGGCAAACCTATTTTAGATTATTACTCCGGCAAGTAAACAGGTTCAACTTGAGCTGAGGTGCGGCGGAGCGCCGATGAATGACATGGCCGCATTGAACATATTTTATTGCCGGAGTAATAAAAGTTGACGTCCTAATCCCGTCTGCGGGTGAGATACTTGACGGCGACCTTTTCGTTCGATCCGGAGGCGACCTTGAGGGAGGCCGGCTGGATGGCGAGCGGCACTTCGATCACGCCCACGCCCTCCCGGAGCCGGTCCAGAGGGACCTTTTCGGTGTAAATGGTATTGAGGTTTTCGAGGATGCGCTTGCCCCCGGCGATCTCCACCCGCGAGGGGTCCACCGTGGCTTCGGCCAGAATCAGATTTTCCGAGAGCCGCCCGGCCCAGTCGACCTGCACGGGCAGATCCTTCCGCACCGTGACGTCCAGATCCACGACGATGCTCTGCGGGTTGACATTCTTGAGCACTAATCCGGGGGGGAGACTGATGTTGCCGGCGGTGATCGCAAAGTCGTTCTGGCCGACGGCGGCCGTGCTGAGGTCCAGCCGCACCCGAACCTGCTCCGGCCGGGTGGACTTGACCAGCGTTCCCGACCCGCTCAAGTTCAGGCGAACGGCATTGACCGAAGCATGCACGATTTCCATGTTGGGATTGCGGTTCTGGTACTCGATCGGGACATCGAAAGTGACCAGCGTTTCCAGGCCGCGCGAGATGCTGAACCAAAACCCGGTGATGAACAGCAGCGACA
>CAZEKN010000073.1:0-9516 GCA_964512755.1 uncultured Desulfatibacillum sp.
ATCCGCTCGCCGCGCTCGGGTTCGCCCGTTCCGGCCGCCGGCGTCGGACGAAGACTGGTCCCGGGGTCGCTGGTCATTGCGCCCGCCCTCCCGACCGCATGGCGGCGCGGCGGTGCCCGCCGGACGCTCCGGCTCCTCGGTCTGCATCCGCCGTACACGCCGCCGCCAGGAACTGCTCGCAGTGCAGTTTGGCCGTCGGGTCCAGGGAGCGCCAGATCAGGAGCTGCCGCCGGACCGCCAGCAGAAATCCATGGTTGATCCGTCGCCAGGCGTTGGATTCGCCGGATTCCCGGGTCAGTCGCACGTCGATCTCCAGGAAGCCCGGCTCCTCCCGCGCCGGCGCAAAGCGCAGCTCCACGCGTTGCATGATGCCGAAATCAAACGGCGCCAGCCAGACCCGACACATGAGGTTCAGGCACTCGGGGAGCTCGCACACCGCCTGCGGGCAGTCCGCGGCGCTGCCGGCCAAGCCCGGCAGGGTTTCGCAGATAAATTTCAAATCGATGTGCGAGGTCGAAAACGTTCCGTGGGAGACATCGAAATGACCTTCGAAGTAGTTGAACAGAAAGCCGCCGACGCTGGTCTGCTCCCGGTAGGTCATCAGAAACGGCAGGACGAGCGTCAGCGTGTTGCCGCGCGCCTCCGGCAGCGTCCAGGACCGATTCACGTCCGGAATGGCGATATCGCCGGCCACCTTGGACGGATAGATTGCGGACAGCAGCACCACCGCGATGACGAGCACCATGGCCGCCACGCCGGCCAGCGATGAATAGTTGACGGTAATCCCCGACCAAAGGACCGTCTCGGCAAACAACTTGGCCGTAGTCTGAGCCAGAAGATAGCCGAACACCACGCTGAGGACGCCGAAGGCCAGGGCCTCGGCGATAAAGAGAAACGACACGTGGGACGGGGCCAGCCCCACGGACGTGTACACGGCGATCTCGCGTTTGCGCTCGTAGACGCTGCTGATCATGGTGTTCAGCACGATGAAAATCGAGATGCCCAGCGGGATAATGATGTTGGGCACGCCGCTGTAGCTCATGGTGTCGCTGGCGTGGTAGAGAAACGTTCCCTCCGGCTCGCCGCCGAGCAAGGCCAGGCCGAAGCGGTCG
The DNA here is from genome assembly GCA_964512755.1 of uncultured Desulfatibacillum sp. Lineage (GTDB taxonomy): Bacteria > Desulfobacterota > Desulfobacteria > Desulfobacterales > SpSt-501 > SpSt-501. The sequence goes on from CAZEKN010000073.1 coordinate 1,113, forward strand.
ATGAGATCCTGGGCGGCCATGCGGACAGGCTGGTCCGCGTCTTGGCGCACCGCCACCGCCTTGAGGCTGCCGCCGGCCGCCATCAGGGTCGGGTACGGGACAATGACGGTCAGATCCCCGGGTGCGTGCTGGTAGCGGCTTTGAAACTCGCGCACGTCTTCGCCGGTTTCGAGCGCCTCGACTTCCTCTTCGGTCAGCTCCCCGGAGACTTCCCGCGAAAAACTGACCGGCGTCAACGGCTCGCCGTCGAGATCCAGCCGTTCCTGCAGGAGTTTGCCGGAAAACACCCCCGTCACGGCGAAGTCCATCCCCCACAAGGCGACCCGCTGACCCTCCGGCCGCCGCGGATCGATGCCGAGACCGACCGCCAGGCGCTCGGGGAGCAGCGCGGCGAAGCGCTCCGTTTCGTCAAACCACCGTCCGCCGACCAGGATCGCATCCAGCCCCGACACCTGAGGCTCCGCGTACGCCAATCCCATCAAGCCCAAGGCCTCGGCGTTGCGGCCGCCGGCCCGCAGCGGAACCACACCGGTGCGGGTCGCGTCCTCCGCTTCCAGCCAGGCCCGCGGCACGGCTCGGCCGTTGCCGGAAAAGGCGTTGGCGATGGCCTCAAACGCCTCGGGCGGCAGACTGGCCCAATTCGTGTTCTTGAGCAGGAAGCCTTGGTAGGCGGCCTGCGGGCTGTAAAGGATGCGGGCGTGCCGGCGCATCGACTTGGCCGACGTGAAGCTCATGATGGTGAATGTCAACAGCACCAGGGTGACGCAGGTCAGCGCCGTGCGCACCGGGCGGCGCCGCAGGTTGCTCACGCCGAGCAGAAAGGCCGCCACGAAGGCCCGCCACCGGCTGATCTCCCCCGCCGACGACAAGCGCGCCCGCGACTGCAGGTTGGCCATTTCCTGTTCGAATCGGAAGAAAATGATCAGGGTCACGACCAACGACAGCCCCATGATGAAAAAAGCCAGGATGACCACCATCGGGCTGTAGGCCAGCTGAAACGCCGGATGGACGTTGTAAATGACCGCGACCAGCACAGCGAGAATCAGGCTGAAGGCGAGGATGCGTTTATAGATGTTGGCATACGCGAACAGCAGCCGCTCCAGGCAGAAAGCGAACGGCACGAACAGCGCGATATAGAAGAGCACGCCGTAGAGAATGTCCTTCTGCGTTCGCTCCACGTCTTCGTAAACCCGCACGGCCAGCGCCCAGGCCCGCGCGCTGGCCGCGGCGAAACGGTCGTAGGCGTAATCGCCGAGCGCCGCTTCGGCCGTCCTTAATGCGGCCTGTCCGTCCTGTTCGAGCGCGCGGATGCGCTCGTTGAAAACGCCGCGCTGCTCGAGGTGGTCGATGCGCGGCGCCAGCAGTGCCCACATGTCGCGGGCCACCTGATATTCGGAGCGCAGCAGCCGGGGGGTATCCGCCACTTCGTAGCCGCTGCCCGTCGGCCGCTGCTCGGACGCGTTCAGCAGAATCGATTTGCGCCGCAGCACGGTATCCGACAGCATCATCTTGAATGGTGTCCCCGGCTCCAGAAAAACGGTGGTGATGATCGACGACCAGGTATCCAGCCGGCTCATAAACCAGTGCGACGGCTCCGCCTCACGACGGCCGTCGAGCACATCGGCCTTGGTCAAGTGGCGAAAGGTGCGGGGCTCGAGCAGATTGAACACCGTGGTCCCGCTGGAGGCGAACATGACCAGATCGGTCTCCATGAAGCGGCGGTTCATTTTCACGCGGTAGGCGTCCTTGCCGGTGAGCTTCTTATCGATGGTCCAGATCGCCTGCCCGGTCCGGTCGTCGAAGCGGTAGCCCTCGATCACCACCTTGAACAGGCTGTGGGTCTTGTCCGCCACTCCTTTCAGCCGAAAGCGGCCCTTCGAATCCACCATGGCATAAAACCGCGAATTCCCCTGGTAGCAGAGCAGGACCGTACCGGGAGCCGGTTTGTCGGCAAACAGCTCACCGTGGCGCAGAAACGCGGCCCGGCCGGTGATGGTCGAAAACCCGTTGAGCGGAGCGTTCTCCTCGCGCAGCTTTGGCGCCCGCGTCAAATGGCCGATAAGACCGCAGACCGCACGGCTTTGCCTCGCGGCAAATTCGAGGTCGACCCGCTCCGGGGTGTCTCCCGGGGTTCCCCACGCCGACCGGGCATCGCCGGTCGTGGCGAACGTGATGCCGTGATAGCCCGCTAACGCCGCGACCTCGCCGCCGAGCGCCGGCCGATCGATGAAATAACTCTGCCAGGGCCGCAACCGGCTCGGGCGCAGAGTGTCCTTGAAGATCCCGGGCACGCCGAGCGCCGATTCCATTCGCTGGGCGCCTTCCTGCAGCGCTTCCGCAAGTGCGGCGTAAGCCGGGACCCGGTTGATGCGCGGCCGCAGCGGATACAGCCAGCCGGCATTGAAGGCGCCGAACCCGTCGCCGTGGCTGGAGAGGTGCAGGGACACGCTGGCCGCGATGTCATAATCCTGGAGGGCGTTGCGCAGGGCGTAGGCGCCCTCCACGAGACGCAGTTGCGCCCGAACGTCGGACAATAGAAGCTCCTGATCGTTCCGGGCGCGCCGGGCCACCTGCCGCAGCAGGCGCTCCTCGTCGGCGGAAAGGCGCTCGAAGGAGATGCGCCAGGTCAGGTTGCGTAGGATCTGTCGCTCCGCGCTGAGCTCATGAATGAGCTTCGTGTCGCGGCCGTACTCGACCATGCGCAGCTGCATCAACCGCCGGGACACCTGGTCGCTGTCGGTTTTGAGGCGCTCTTGCAGCGCCGCCCGGACCAGATCCTCCGGCGAGTCGCCGCCGCTGTCCGCCGCGACCGCATCCTCGGGCGACTCGGACGGTACGGTCGCTTTTACGGCGGAGTCGGCCTCGCCGAAACGGACCTCTTTGAGGGCCCGCAGCGTCAGCCGGGCCTGTTGAACATACCGGCGCAGCTGGTTTCTTTCGTCGCGCAGGTCCCTGGATCGCGTCGAAAGCGTCCAGATCATCTCGCGCATGCCGGCCAGGGCCTGGGCGTGGCCGGAGGTAGCCGCCAGCAGAACGGACCGTTCGGGTGGATGCTGCTGGAAAAACCGGGCCAGCTGAAGCAGCGTGGCCGCGGCGACGGCCTCGTCCGCTCCGGGAGAGCGGCCGGCCACCCGCGCGCTGCTGTCATAAAAGGCTTCAACGATAAGAAGTTCCTTTCTGCGTTCAGCCGAAGCCCCGGGAATCAGGCAGTAAATGTTCTCGGTGAGACCGTTTTCCCACCGCGCCGCCGCGCGCAGCCGCACATCATCGGCCACACGGCCGGCCGGGGCCGACTCGAAATCGCCGAAGGCCTGCCGCAGGATCTCCGCCGGCATCCAGAAACGGGGGAATTGAATGGGGGACAGCTCGAACTTGTCTTCGAAGAAGGCCCGTGGCGACGCCCCACGGTCCACGTAGATCAGGGCCTGGGCGCCGAGATCCGCGGCTTTCAACCAGTTTCGGGCCGAATCGATCTCCATCAGCAGAACGGCGCCCTCGATGCGTTTGCCGTTCAACCAACCGAATTCACCGTTGCCGACATAAATCAGCGGACCCGCCAGCCCGGGCGCGGCGGCAGCCGGGGGGCTGACGGCGTTGCCGGACAGCGGATGCAGGGGCAGCGAAATGCCGCGCGCCGGGACGTCGAGTTCGCTCGTCCCGTGACGGATGACCGGCACGGCGAACGGCTGAGATGTCACTGTGCCCACCGCCAGCCGTTCGAGCTCGCTTCGGATCATGGCCGCGGCCCTGGTGTTTCCCGGCGCACCCGTACTCCGGTCGCCGACGGCCGCAAGGGCGCGCAGGATCTGCGTGAAAGCGGCGGTGTCCTGGGCCGCCGCCGTGCGGGAGGCCAGCGGGACGATAACGAGGACCACCAGCGCCCACACGGCCCATCGGATCCATCGTACGGCAGGGGCGGCAGGATGCGTCTTCACCGGTTCGGCTCCTGTGCTCACTCGCGCGCCCCGATTCGCCCGATCGAAATCGAAAGCTCCTCGCGGTTTTCGATCTTGTCGATCCGTCCGTCCCGGATCCAGACCACGCGGTCGGATACGTTGAGCATCTTGAAATCGTGGGTGGCGGAGATGACCGTAACACCCCGCTCCTGGCTCAACCGCTTCAACAGGGCGATGATTTCTTCACCGGTGGTCAGGTCCAGGTTGCCCGTGGGCTCGTCGGCCAGGATGATGGCGGGATCGTTTGCCAGCGCGCGCGCGATGGCCACGCGCTGCTGCTGGCCGCCGGACATCTCGAAGGGCTTATGGCTGTGGCGGTCGCCGAGGCCCACCTGCTCCAGCAGCTTCATGCCCTTCTGAACGGCGGCGTCGTTGGCCACGCCGGCGAAGATCATCGGCAGGGTGACGTTCTCCAGGGCGGTCATGACCTGGATGATGTTGAAGGTCTGAAAAATGTATCCGATCTTGCGGCAGCGCAGCCAGGCCAGCTCGTAGGCGTCGAGTTGGGCGATGTCGACTTCGTCGATGAAAACCTTGCCGGTGCTGGGCTTGTCCAGCCCCCCGATCATATTGAAGAGCGTGCTCTTGCCGGAGCCCGAAGGCCCCATGATGGAAAGGTATTCGCCCCGGTCGATCCGCAGATCGACGCCCTTCAAGGCCTGCACCTCGATCTTGCCGAGCCTGAAGCGTTTGGTGACGCCGGATACCCGTACGACGTTGCTCATGTCTCCACCCGCATGGCCTCCACCGGCTGCATCCGCGCCGCCACCAGGGCTGGGTACAAAACCCCCAGGAGGCTCAATGCGACGCCGATTCCCGTGGCGGCCGCGACCGACGCCCCCACGTGCGTCATCGCCACCTGCTGGAGGGCCGCACCCCCGAAACGAACCCAGCCGGCTAAAAGAGCGAAGACGGCTCCGAGCAGCGCTCCGGCGACGGATCCGGCCAGGCCCTGCATCCCGGCTTCCAGGATGAACAGCCTCAATACGAAGCGGTCGAGCGCCCCCAGGCATTTCATGGTGCCGATTTCGCGAAACCGCTCGGTGACCGCCATCAGCTGCGCATTGACGATCCCCACCGCGCAGACGAGCAGCGATAAAATGAGGATCCAGCGCTGCTTGGGGCTGGAGGCCACGTTATACGCCTCCGGGCCGAGATCGTAACCGGCGCGCACGAGCGCCTGGCGCAGCTCGACCGAACCGCTCGCCAGCATGCCATTGGCCACATCGTTGCTGACATCGGTGAAGCTTAAAAAGGACACGGCCAGGACCAGGCTCAGCGTGGTGATGAGCGACCGGAAAAAACGCACCCGGATGCTTTTGTAGGCAATTTCCACGGACTTGCCGAACGGCAAAACCACCAAGCGGTTGGTCGACGCTGGCGCTTCAGCCCGATTTGAAAAGATGCGATCTTGCATAATTGATAAAACCAGTGTCTGGATCTAAAGCCGATAACATAACGGTATTCAGAAGTAAATAATAACGGATCTCAATAAAGCCAGGCTATCTTACGGTACTGCTTTTCTGGGATTTACCCCCGCGGCACCTCTTCGACCTGAAGCCATCGCACTGCGCGAGGCGGATGGCAGGCTCGGCTTCTGAATGTCAGCTCTGTTTACGGCAGTTTTGGCAAAGCGTGCCCTCGAAGTCCCCTGCGGCAAAGCGACGCCTCAATTCCATGTAGGCCGGACCGTACCAGATATCCGCGAGATCGGTGGTCCTCAAGTCCCCCATCACCCCCTGCTGCTCCCAGTCCACGCAGCAGGCGAGCGTCCGTCCATCGTAAAGGACATGCAGTTGATCCTGCAGTCGTCGACACCATCCAAACGGTCGGAGTTCCCGGACGGCCAGAGCGGTCTCGCGAATGGTGCCATGATCGGCGCGATTTTCCATGGTTGCAACAACCAGCTCGACGTCCCTTGCCTGCCAGTATTTTCGAAGGGCCGGAATTTCGTCATGATTGTAAATGGAGTCGACTACGACGATTTCCACCTTGGGCCGCCGGTACCCTCCTCGCGCTTTCAGATCAAGAAAGCGATCGACGTTCCGCAGGGTCTTCTCGAGCCGAAGGTGCATGATGTCCCAATACCGGTCGGGGGCCAGGCTGTGGACCGAGATTTTAAGCTTACCGAGGCCAGAATCGAGCAGACCCTGCGCCATTCGCGTGGTCAGAAGCCCGCCGTGGCTGGTCGTTTTGACGGATTGGGGCTTTCGGATGCGCCGGCTGATGCAGGCGACCCGCTGAGGGAGTTCGCGATCCAGCATCGGTTCGTTCATCAAATAGAGGGTGTAGCGCCGGACGCCCAGGTCCAGGCACTGGTCAACCAGGGATCGATAGAGGTCCCAACTCATCCGGAGCCCCTGCCGAATATGCAGCGCGGTCTTCCGGTTCGGGCAAAAGATACAGTTCGCATTGCATCCCGTTACGGTCTGGATCATTACATGATCGGGGCTCGGCGCGATCCGAGAGGCTGGTTGGGGGAGTGGGCCAGCGGTTTTCATAGATCTGCCAGGAGACGGGCGGTGGCTGCCGCTCCATCCAGGTTGACGGACGAAGGGCCTACGCGGCGCTGGAGTTCCAGACCCCTTTCGATGAAGGAGGCGATCCGCTCCGCTTCAAGGTCATCCTCGCCCAGGACGATCATCGGCAGGCAGCCGATGAGCTTTTGCACCCGCCACGGTTGCTCGCGCTGGCGGGAGTACGGCAGCACCAGGGCCGGCACGCCTGTATTCAACAAATTCATGCAGGTGTTGTAGCCCGCCAGGCTGATCGAAAGGTCGGCGACCGCCAGGTAGTCGATCAGCGCCGGCGTGAACCGGTGAACGCCCAAGCCGGCCGCGCGCATGGTTTCCAACTCGCCAAATTCCTCGGCGCTCATGAAGGGGCCGCAGAAGGCCTCCAGCCGCAGCGGCCGCCCGGCAAGTCGACGACAGGCCTCCAAAACCGGCTTCATCAGTCGATATCCCGAGCGCCCCCCGCCGCAGCTGGCGACCACCAGTTTCTCGTCGGGGCTCAATCCCAGATCGCGGCGCAGCTTGCGGCCGTTTTCGAGGTCCGGGCGGGAGGCCACGAACCCGGTGTGAATCTTCGGAATCCGAATATCCTCGAATCGGCTGAACGTATCATGCAGTGGCAACAGACGCTCGTCGGAGTGGATCAGCAGCAGGTCGAACCACCGGTGAAGCGCTTCCAACACCCGCGCTTCATAGGTGGCCGGGTCGCGCTTTTCAACCAGCACGTCGCGCAGGCTGCATACGGTGCGAATCTTGCCGTACTGTCCTCTCCGGATCGCCTCCAGGAGCGGTTCGAGCTCGAAGCCGAAGGCCGTGCGGCCGAAAGGGAACAGCTCGACGATGAACACCTGCGGCCGGGCGCGGTCAAAAAGCGCTGCGAGGGTATCCGCACGCTCGCGCTGGATCGCCGCCACCGATGTCTCCAGGTTTTCGGTCAGCAGGGTCGTGAAATGCTCGTCCATGTGCAGCTCGGGAAGACGGACCCGTTCGACGTGGGCGGGCAGGTCCACCGATACCTCCGGCCCGCCGGCCACGAGAATGACGCGATGGTCCGCCAGCGCCCGAGCCAGCTCGATGCTGCGGAACAAGTGTCCCATCCCCCACACGTACTGGCAGTAGAACACGATCGTCACGGCACGCGCTCTCCCTCGGTCCGCGACAGCCGGCCATCGACCCAGGCCGCAGTGGTTCGCGCCCCCGTCAGATCAACGCCGGGATCGAGGCGTTCGCGGCGCTTCAGCTTCTGCTCCACTAAAGCGGCCAGACGCGGCGGCTCCAATTCGCTGTCGTCCAACAGCCGCATCGCTCCCAGGGCCTGGAGTCGTTGCGCGCGCAGCCGCTGTTCACGGTTCTGGCCGAAGGGCCATACCAGAGCCGGTACACGGGCCGCCAGCAGGTTCATGGTGGTGTTGTAGCCGCCCATGCTGATCGACAGGTCGGCGGCTGCCAGGTAGGATAGGAAGTCCGCCGTAAACCTGGCGACGCGCCCTTCTTCCCCGGCGGCGCGCCGCAGCCTCTCGAAATCCTCGGCCGGCAGGAACGGACCTGTAAAGACCTGCAGCCGGGCGGCGCACCGGCGCGGCAGGAGACGGAAAGCGCCGATGACGGCGTCCAGCAGCGGAGCGCCCACGCTGCCGCCACCGGCGCTGGCCACGATCAGCCGGTCCTCATCGGCCAGCCCCAGCTCCGCGCGCAGCCGCTGCCGGGAACCCGGCTCCGAGCCTGGCGTGACAAAGCCGGTGTAGACCAGCGGGATAGTGATTTCATGACAGCGGCTGAACGTCTCCTCCAGCCGCACGATCCCGGGGTCGGCGTGGACCAGGACGGCCTCGAAACGCCGGTTCAGCAGATCGACGGCCCGGGTTTCGTGTTTTTGCGGGCGATCTTTCTCCACGAGGATGTCGCGCACGCTGCATACCACGCGGCACCGGGGCA
>CAZEKN010000074.1:0-9491 GCA_964512755.1 uncultured Desulfatibacillum sp.
ACCGGTTACGGACAGCAGGACGATCAGGAGAGCCGCTGCGCGCATGATGCCTCTACCTCCGTCTTCCGGCTATCGCTTCAAGCTTTCCCAGGGATCTCTTTCCCATTCGGGTACGCCGGTCTCCGTTGCGCCGGCGTTCGAGCCGTTGAAGTCGGCCGTTACAACGTTCGAACACATGGACTGGACCTTTGCCACCACCGGCAAATGGTCGGGGTGTTTTTGATAACGCTCCAAGGCGCTCGGGTTCGCAAAAAGAGCGATCAGGGCGAAGTCATACGACCGGTCGGATGGGACCGTGTTGCGTCCGAATTCGTACATCTTGATTTCCATGATCTTGTTGGGCAGATCATCCAGCGCCTGCTCCAGGCTGCGGATGTCTTCCTCGGAGACGCCCGGTTTGAACTTCATCAACACCACGTGATTGAGCATTTCAGTCATTCCCTCGTTCTTCCGGCAAAGGCGTTATGGATAGGAGCGCTGCGGCCGACGTGACGATATCAGAAAAACCGCTTTGGATGAAACAAATTTATCCCGGATGGGCTGCTGCAATCGAGCCGGCACATGAACCTCAACAGAGGGCGGCCGGCCGGAAATCATCGCGCCGGCATCCACCCGGATTGGCCGGAAACCCGCACGGCGACGTCGGTGAACCAAACGCGGAAGCTGCCGTCCGGCCCAGGATGGTCCAGCGACAGGGTGAGAGGACCTACCCGTCGGTAGTCCTCCCAGGTGGTGATGCGCGTCGGCTGTGGATCGCCCCCTTTCCGGTAGATCCACTGCTCGATCCGTTCGGACGCACCGATGAAGAGCTCGTAAACATCCCCGGGGGTGTAGCCCTCGTTCGAAGGGTACCGGACGACGAGCCGCCTGGCTTGGCCCGTACCGATGGGCAGCGGCGCCGGGGACGCATCGGCCGCGACCGTCGCCGACTGATCCCAGGCGAGACGCAGGGGGAAGATCAGCCAGTAGTTGTCGTTGACGAACCAGGGGTCCACCTTCCTGACGGGCTCGCTCGCCGGGCCTGCCAGAATCGAACGCTCATACTCGACGGTTCCGCCCTGCTCGGCCGTACCCCTGAACGTCACGCGGTCCTTCTTGGGCTCCCAGGACCAAGCCCGGCTGATCACCCGGTCGGGAAGTTGAACATTGAACGTGTAGCGCAGCTCTTCCACCTGTTCAAAATTCTTGAGCCCATAGGCATCAGCCAGCTGCTCGCGCGGGGAACCGGCGCGTTGCCATCCGGCACAGGCGCCCAGCAGCGCTATGGTCATGCCGCCGACCATCAGCGCCCTGAAATTCAATCGATTGGGTTTCACATTAACCTCCCCACCCGGACGTCCCGGGTCGAATTCTGATGACTTCGTAAATAGCCCAATCTCTGCGTTGCGCTTCATCTCGCTGCCACTGCGGCGTACGGTCAGTACGCCTCGCGTCACGAGATTCGCGCGCCTTGATCTTGACCTCTTTACGAAGTCATCGATTCGGATGACGTTTTACGAGTTCATCAGCGCTTAGTAGCGCAATTAGCGGTCAACATAACCATTCTGTCCGGCATGGAAAGGTGGGAGGATTCTACTTCGGCAAGAAAACCGGTGTCACGCTAGCCGGGGTTCGGCGGGGAGAGGTTTCGGGTCCGCCGTCAATCCGGGCGTTGCAGCTGGTTGCGGGAGTATACGATTTGATTCTTGAGCTCGCTTAGGATGAAGCTGCTCCGGAGGCTGAGCGCGATGCTTTCATCGGAAGGGGCGCTGCCGAGCAGGGCCTGGGCGTGGCGGCGGATCTCCGCGATGGCGTCGGCGATCGGTGGAATGAAAAAACCGGCTCGCGCCAGGCCGTTCGCCCGGGAGGCAGCGGTCATGTTGATGCGCATGGTGGGGCGCTGAAAGCCGGAAACCGCGTTCGCGCTGTCACGGTCCGGAGGCTTTTTGCGCAGGTAGTTGAGTTGATTGGTGACTTCATCGAGGGTGAAATAGGACTTCAGGACAGCCGCAATTTCTTCCTGGCGCGGTTCGGTGCCCGTGGTGTGCGCAACGTACTTCATCACCAGAAGGATCGACTCCTCCAGGTCGCGGCTAAGCCTGATCAGCTTTCGCGCTGGATCCGTTCTGGGCATGAAACCGCCATTCTTGGCGGGTTTTGCCGAGGTTGTCGAACTCATGCTCGGGGGTGATGCCATGCCTGCTGTCGGTTCTGGATCGCAGGGAGGGAGTGCTCCCCGCCGGCAGCCCTGATCGACACCCGGCCCATCGCAACGCCTGCAGGACAGGCGTTGCGATGGATGGTTTCAGCCCCCCCCAATCGATCGGCCGGCGTGTTCAGGGTTAAGAGGCGCTGAGTGAAGTTAAAACTCACCCAGGGGGCGTTGAAAGGTCCACTCGAAGGGGTGTTGGACCAGTGCTTCCGTAGAGGCATCCGTGTTTCCACCCCAATAGGCGAATGGATAGCTGACGAGCCAGACCACCGAACCCAGCGCGGTCCCGACCATGCCGACCGGACGCATGACCAGGGCGTCCCACATCATCATTCCTCCGGTCGGCTCCGGTTCGCATCCGCTATAGTAGTCCCGGTCCATGCAATCCGAAGTCGCGGTCCGATAGGCGAAAGCCGGCGACCCAAACGAACCGATGAGCACCGCAGCCATCACCGCAAGCATCAATCCACACTTACGCACTGACATGATATCCTCCTGGTTGCTTGATCTTGGATCCCATCTCCTATGCTGGCGCATGACGCAGGGATCCCCTTGATAGCTTGTAAAACTAAACATATTATAGCCCAAATGCGACAGCGATTCAAATATTCAAATAATTTATAATAGTTCAGGGTGGTTATAGTATGAAGGGCTCAATGACAGAGGCCGCTGGAAAAACCATCGAAGTGGCGATGGCCATGTCCGTCCCGGGAACGTACACCTACGGAGTCCCCGAAGATTTGGCGTCTGCCGTGGCGGCGGGCATGCGTGTGCTGGTTTCCTTCGGTCGGCGGCGCGCCACCGGTTATGTGCTCGGACCGGGTTCTCCACCGGAGGAAAAAGAAATCAAACCCATTTTGGATGTCATGGACGATTCGCCGCTCTTTCCCGCTTCCATGATTCCTCTTTTCCGTTGGACGGCTGACTACTACAAGCATCCGCTGGGCGCCGTGATCCAGACCGCGCTGCCCGGCGGTTTAACCGTTGCCGAATCATCCACGTGGTGTATCACGGCAGCGGGGCGCGATCGCTTGGCGGAAGGCGGTTTGACGGCGGACGAGGCGCGGGTTCTCGGCCTTCTGAGTCGAAAACCTATGCGTGCGCTGTCTATCCCGGCCATCCCGGGCGCGATGTTGGCTTCCCTGCAGCGCCGCGGTTATATCCTGCGCACGAGAACGCTGCGGGCGGGAGGCGCCAAGGCCCTGCAGGAACGCTGGGTGCGGCTGCCGTCGACGACTCCCGTCGGCGGCTCGCTGTCGCCGAAAAAGCAGGCCCTGCTCGACGCAGTGGCCGCTGCCGGAGAGCTGCCGGTGCGCGCCCTCGCGGCCCAGACGCCCCATGTCCGCCCCCACCTGAGGGCATTGGAGCGATCCGGTCACCTGGAGACTTTCGCGCGCAGGCTCTACCGCGACCCCTTCGGTGAGGCCATCCTTCCCGATACGGCCCCCGTGCTGACCGCCGATCAGGACGTGGTGGTGAGCGCCGTTTGCGCCGCGTTGGGAACGGGGTTCCGGACCTTTCTGCTGAAAGGGGTCACGGGCAGCGGCAAGACCGAGGTCTATCTGCGAGTGGCGTCGCAGGCGATGGCCTCCGGGCAGTCGGTGGTGGTGCTGGTCCCGGAGATCGCACTGATCACGCAGACCGAACGACGGTTCCGCGCCCGATTCGGGGAGCATGTCGCCGTGCTTCACAGCGGACTCTCCGCGGGCGAGCGCTTCGACCAGTGGACGCGGATTCTACGAAGGGAGGTGCGGATCGCCATCGGCGTGCGCTCGGCGGTGTTCGCGCCGTTTTCAGACCTGGGCGTCATCATTGTCGACGAAGAGCACGATGCCTCCTACAAACAGGAGGGCGGCCTGCACTACAGCGCACGGGACCTGGCGGTGGTGCGGGCCCAGCAGAGCGGCGCCGTGGCGCTGTTGGGATCGGCCACTCCGTCGCTGCAGTCGTATTACAATGTGCGCTCCGGAAAATACACCGAGCTGGTGCTGCCGGAACGGATGGAGGCGCGCTCCCTGCCCGAGGTCCGCACGGTGGACCTCCGCCAGTGCCGGGATCTGCGCGGCCCGGGGCGCTTCGTCAGCGCCGAGCTGAACCGGGCCATCGCCGCAACCCTCGATCGCGGCGAGCAGGCGCTGCTGTTTCTCAATCGGCGCGGGTATGCCAATTTTCCGGTCTGCGCCGCTTGCGGAGAGGCCCTGCGCTGCCGGCACTGCAATATTTCCCTCACGCTGCACCAGGCGGAGAACGCCTACCGCTGCCATTATTGCGGCTTCAGCCTGCCGGCTTCCGCTGCCTGCAGCGCCTGCGGGTCCAAGCAGATCAAACGCCTGGGAATGGGAACCGAAAAGGTGGAGGCGGCGATCCGTGCCCTGTTTCCCGCGGCCCGGGTGGCGCGGATGGACCGCGATACCACTCGGCGCCGAGGGGACATTCTCCGGCTGCTCAAGGGGCTGCGCGAGAAGACGACCGACATCCTGATCGGGACCCAGATGGTGACCCAGGGGCATGACTTCCCGGGAATCACGCTGGTGGGAATCATCTGCGCGGATCTGTCGCTGAGTTTCCCGGACTTTCGGGCCGGGGAACGCACCTTTCAGCTCTTGTCTCAGGTGGCCGGCCGGGCCGGCCGCGGCGACCGTCCCGGCCAGGTGATTCTGCAAACCTACAATCCCGGCCACTTCAGCATACGGGCGGCTTGCGCTCAGGACTTCGACGCGTTTTATGAACCGGAAATCGGGTTCCGCAAGGCGCTCGGCTATCCTCCGGTCACCCGGATGATCCAACTGCGCTTGTCCGGGCGGGATGAGCGTTTCGCCCGCGTGCAGGCGGAAGCGCTCGGCGCACAATGTCGGTCGTTGCAGGCCGCCGATCCGGACTGGGCCGCATCGCTTCAGCTGTTGGGGCCGATCGAAGCGCCGCTGGCACGGATCGCCGGCCACTACCGCTGGCAGATTCTGGTAAAATCGCTTCACGCCGCTGCGCTGCACCGGTTTATGGATCGGCTGCTGGCCGTTTATCCGCAAGGGGCTTCCCGGAGCCGGGTGAAAATGGTCGTCGATGTGGATCCGTTGTATCTCATGTGAGCGGACCGTCCTGAAGGGCGGCGGCCTCGGCTTGACTTTGACGGCGGTGCGACCTAAAATTTTCTTTTAAATTCGACTCGGATCAAACGATCGGGCTCTGTCGAGCCAACTTCAACGTGGGAGACATTCCGAATGCAGTGTCGTCGTCCGGCGGCGGGAGCGATCATCCTGACCCTCCTGGCCCTTGCCGTTTCAGCTGGTACGGTTGATGCCCAGGCCGCCTCTCCGGCCGTCGGCGGGTCGGCGCCCGGCGCATCCGTCTTTTTTCCGGAAAAAACATTCGAGTTCCAGCCGGTGATTGAAGGCGCCAAGGTCCTCCATGATTTCGTCGTGATGAACAAGGGCTCGGCACCGCTGGTCATCAGCGACGTGCGCACCGGCTGAGGGTGCGCAGCGGTCTCCTATGCGAGACAGATCCCCGCCGGAGGCGAGGGAAAAATCACCATCAAAGTGGATACGACCGGTTACGGTGGCCGCAAGCTGGAGAAATCCGCCGACGTGATGACCAACGATTCGAAAGAACCGGTGGTGCATTTGACGATCGTCGGCCCAGTGGACCGTTTCGCCACGATCACGCCCCGGATGCTGAGCCTGCGCGGTGTGTCCGGTGAGACCCTGCAGGGCTCCGTCAACATCGTGCCCGAGGAGAAATACCCGTTCAAGATTGTGGAAACGTATGCCGTGGACGGCAAACTCAAGGTGCAGTTGAACCCGGCCGTCCAGGACGGGCGGACGGCCTACGCACTGCGGGTGGAGAATCTGAGAACGGAAGCCGGTTCTTACAATGATACGGTGCGGGTGAAAACCGACCACCCGCTCCAGCCGGAGATGGACGTGCGGGTTTACGTCTACCTGCGGGCGCAGCCGTCCTTCGAAAAGAAAGCCAACTGACATGCTGAACGTGAGCGTGGTGGCGTTTGACTGCGACGGCGTGTTGTTCGACACGCTGGAAGCCAACCGGCACTATTACAACCATATCCTTGAGCACTTCGGCCGGCCGGCGATGAACGAGGAGCAACTGCGCTTCGTGCACGCCCACACCATTCAACAGGCGCTGGAAAACCTCTTTGAGGACGATCGCCTGCGGCAGGCGGCCTATGACTTTCGCAAGACGATCGACTATGGCGGATTCCTCAAGCACCTGACGATGGAGCCCGGTCTGGTCGGGCTGTTGGATTGGATGCACGGGAAATTCCATACGGCCATCGCCACCAACCGCACCGACACGATGAAGCATCTTCTGCGGGAATTCAGACTGTCCGACCGCTTCGACTACGTGGTGACCTCGCTCGATGTTGAGCGGCCGAAGCCTGCGCCCGATCCGCTTTTTAAAATTCTGGCGCACTTCAACGCCCATCCGCAGCAGGCCCTGTTCGTCGGGGATTCGGAGGTGGATGCGAGCACGGCCCATGCGGCAGGGGTTCCCTTCGTAGCCTACCGCAACCTGTCCCTGCCGGCCGACCATCACATCGACCGACTGCAAGACCTCAGACCCCTTTTGGAACGGTGACGCGTACCCCCCGGGGTTAAAGAAGGAGTGAGACCATGGTACCGGAAGTCAAAGACATCGATGCGCATGCGGCGAAACCCGGCGCGATCGATTGGGAAAACCGCCGGCTGTGCAGCGATGAAAACTGCATCGGGGTGATCGGGCCGGATGGCCGCTGCAAGGAGTGCGGCCGGCCCTGCGATCCGGGGGAAGCTTGGGCGGGGCAAAGCAGCGCGACGCATCCGGCCGAAGCACCGGCCGAGGAATCGCCGGCAGCGCCGATAGCCGATACCGCCGTTGGAGCCGATGACGATTGGGAAAACCGCCGGCTGTGCAGCGATGAAAACTGCATCGGGGTGATCGGAGCGGACGGCCGCTGCCGGGAGTGCGGCAAACCCTATGCCGGCTGATTGGCAGCGGCCGGTGCGACATTGCCCCGGCTGTCCCCGGAACGACCGTCCGAACGAAGCGGCAGCGCGATGGTGAACACCGCACCTCCCTCCGGTGAGTTGGAGGCCGTTATCTTGCCCTGGTGGTCTTCGACGATGCCGTGGCAGATGGTTAGACCGACGCCCATCCCCATGGGTTTCTTCTTCGTGAAAAACGGGTCAAAGATACGGTTCAGGTCATCCTGCGGAATTCCCGGCCCGCTGTCCCTGAACTCGAGCACCAACTCCTCGTCGCGATTGTAGGTTTTAACGACGATGCTGCCGCCGCCGCCCGGGGTGAGGTGGGCGCTTTCGAAATATCCGGGGACGCCGGTGATGGATTCCACGGCGTTGTTGATCAGGTTCATGAGCACCTGCCCGATCTGCTGCGGCGAGGCGAAGAGCGCCGAGCACTTCGCCTCCAGGTCGAGTCGGATGTTGATCATGTTCTTCTTGAGCAGGCTTTTGACCAGGGCCACGGTGTTGTTGATCACCTGGTTGGCGTCCGTGGCTTGCTTTTTCTCCTTGCCCGGGCGGTTGAGGTCGATCAGGTTTTTCACCGTATCGCGGATGCTGTTGAAAGCGCTCTTCACCAGGTCCAGCTTGCGCTGAAGATAGTCATCATCGGTATAGGTCGAACGCAGGACGTTCAGCAGCGCCGTGATGCCCTGAAGGGGCGAGTTGATTTCATGCGCGATGGAAGCCGCCAGTTGCCCCGTGGCGGCCAGCCGTTCGGACCGGATGAGCTGATTATGCAGCAGCTTCGTCTGCGTAACGTCCCGAGCGACGCAAAGAAGGCAGGGCTCCCCCAGATAGACAACGTAGCGGCAATTGATTTCATAGGGCACGACACCGCCGGACTTGGACTGGAGCGTGAGTTCGAAGCGCGCCTCTTTCTCCCGCAGGACGTCCTGCAGTTTCATGCGAACGAAATTGGATTGATCGGCGACCACCAGATCGGCGAGCGGCCGGGACACCAGCTCGGGCGGAAGGAAGCCGGTGCTCTCGTAGGCGCGGTCATTGCACTCCATGACGATGCCGTTGCGGTTGAGGATGAAAACGCTGTCACCGACGTTCTCGAACAGCTCCTTGTAACGCGAGAGTTCCTCGGCCCGCTTGAACTCGGTGGTGTTCGTCGAGATGATGGTGGCGGCGATGACGCGGCGGTCCATGCGCAGGGGACCGACCCGGTAGGTGTACCAGGCGGAGGCGTGCGGACCGTTCGTGCGGACCTCGAACATGTCAGTCTCGCCGGTGCGGAAGACGCTTTTTACGATTTCCTGAGCCGTACCGCGGTAGTCGTCCGGAAGCAGATCGTAGAAACAGCGGCCGATCACGGAACCCGGCGGCATCTCGGCCAGCGGGTGGTTGATGAAACGGATCACCCCCGCCTGGTCGACCGTCAAGATGGTGTCCGGCGCCGTTTCCACGAGCGAGCGCCACAGCTCCTCGGACTCCTTGAGCTTCTGCTGGGCTTCGCGCAAGCGGTTGATGATGGTTTGGGCATGGGAGCCTAGAATGACCAGCAGGCACAGGACCACCACGCGGATGTAAATGTCGTAAAGGTCCGGGCCGATCAGCTGGGCGATCAGGTTGAACTTGTTTGAAAAGAAGATGTTCAGGATGGAATCGAGTACCCAATAGACCGTTGAAACCATCACGACGGCCAGCACCATGGAGTCCGGGATCTTGTCGCGACCCAGCAACTTCAATTTCATCGCTCAGCCCTCTTGGTTACATCTACATGAGCAGAAAAGATTGAAACTCATTCTTAATAACATATCTGCCGATCGTCAACCAAACGAAATCTGAATGCCCACTTCCGCGATTCAGTTCCTGAAGCAGCGCCGCCTCGCCTTTGAGATCGTTTCCTACGAACACCTGGAAAAGGGAGCCGAGTTCGCCGCCCAAGCGACCGGATTTCCGCTCAGCCGTACGGTCAAGACGCTGGTGGTGGCGGTCGACCCGAAGCGCCATCTGCTGGTGCTCATCCCGGGAGACCGTCAGCTCGACCTGAAGCGTTTGGCGCGTGCGCTGGCTGCCAAGAAAGCCGCCATGGCCGACCCCCTTACCGCGGAACGCTTGACCGGCTATCGCGTCGGCGGGATCAGTCCGTTCGGGGTGAGGCAGGCGCTGCCCGTGGTGATGGATCAGACGATTCTTGGCTTGGAGGAGGTCCTGATAAACGCCGGCCGGCGGGGCGTCATGCTGAAGATGGCACCCTCGGTCATCCGTGCCGGATTGGATTGCATGGTGGCCGCCGTTGCGGATTGAACCCATCTATTTCCCATTCGGGA
>CAZEKN010000075.1:0-9426 GCA_964512755.1 uncultured Desulfatibacillum sp.
GGCCGCCGGTTCCGCATCCGGCATGCTCCAGCCGGCGATTCCGGCGAGGATTAAGGAAATTAACATTTTTCTTAATTTCATACGGTTATTCCATATAATACGATTCCAGCGGCAGAAACGCGGCCGCCTGTTTCCCCTCATTTTCCGGTCGCGCCATCTTCGGTTGGAGACGTTGCGGCCGGCGGTCCGGCGGCCGTGATGCGTTCCCAGGCCGATGCGTTGACCTCGACCGGGTATCGGCTCCGCAGGCCGTCGATCCAGGCGCTGAAGGCTTCTTCCGTCTTGGCCCGAAGAAGGTCGGCAACGAGGGCTTCCTTTAATCGTTCAAATTTCTGCTCGGTATCAGCCCCGGCGGCCTTCCCGGCGTAATTCTGTTCGTAATACGCCGCCAGGTCCTCGGCCGAAATGGTCACATGCGGCCGCAGCTCGGCCTCCACCAGCTTGTCCATCAACAGACGGCTGCCCAAGCGCTGTTTCCAGGCCGCGAACGGCAGGGCTGATTCAACGAACGTCTGTTCGAAAACCCCCGGCGGATAATCGGCCTTGACGGCGTTCACGGCCGCTTCGAGCTCGGCCGCCGAGACCGTGACCCCCAATTCCCGGGAGCGGTGAAGCAGGATCAGATCGATGGTCATCTCGTCGAGCAACTGGCGGCGTGCCTGCTGCAGTTCCGGCGAGTCGGGATCGATGCTGCCGGGATGGGCCGCTTTGGCCAGCTCAAACGCTTGCATGAATTCATGACGGGTGACCTCGAGCGCCCCCAGCCGCAGCAGATAATCCTCCGTCCGCTCCCGCTCGGACGATCCGCAGCCCAGCACGGCCAGCAGCGTAAGAATGGTACTGATCCTCCGGCCGAACCGAAGGCAGTTGTCTCTTGTCACCGATCCGCCGACCCCGCTGTGCCGGAGGCGTGAGTGCAACTCCGGCGCACCATTAGGTAAGAATTTAATTTTCTTGGTTATTAACACGTTGCCCGATGGCTTGCAATATGTTTTTGGCCTGGGCCAGCTGCCCGACCGCCCCCTGCGCGGCCAGCCTGGCCTTCAGCACGCCGTCCGGCGAGAACTCGAACTGCCTGGGATCGCGACGAATCAACTCCGTCACGACGGATGGATCTTGCAGGTGAGCCGCGGAAAACGACAGGACGAGCATCCGGTCCTTGAGATCCAGCCGCGACACCCCGGCATGTCGCGCCATGATTTTGAGCATGATTTTGAAGAGCAAATGAGTCGCTTCGTCGGGCAACGGCCCGAAACGATCGGACAGCTCCGTCCGGATGTCGGATAGCTCCTGCAATTCCGACATCCGCGCCAGGCGTCGATAAAGAAACATGCGCTGGTCGATATCCGGAATGTAGGATTCGGAGAAATAGGCCGACAGCTGGATGTTGATCTCCGGGTCCAGGGGCTGGGCGATCGGCTCCCCTTTCATGTCGGCGACGGCCTCCTCCATCAGCTGCAGGAACATGTCGTAGCCGACTGCGGCAATATGGCCCGATTGGGAAGCCCCAAGGATGGCGCCGCCGCCACGGATCTCCAGGTCATTCATCGCAATCTGGAAACCCGACCCCAGGTCGCTGTGTTCCATCAGCACTTTCAGTCGCTTACGGGCGTCCCCCGTCAGCAGGCTCTCGTCGGGAATCAGCAGGTAGGCATAGGCCTGCTCATCGGATCGCCCCACGCGGCCTCGCAGCTGGTACATCTGTGCCAGGCCGAAGCAATCCGCCCGGTTGACGATAATGGTGTTGGCGGTGGCGATGTCCAGGCCGGATTCAATGATGGTGGTGCAGACCAGAAGGTCGATGTCCCGGTTCACAAAGCGGTACATGACACGCTCCAGGTCCTCCTCGGCCATTTGGCCGTGCGCGACGTCGAGTCGCACTTCCGGGACGAGCTCCTGCAGCTTGCGCGCCATTCGGTGGATGCCGTCGACATGGTTGTGGACGAAGAAAACCTGCCCCCGGCGGCGCAGCTCGCGCCGGATGGCTTCGGCGACGACCTCGTCGTCGAACTCGGAAATGTAGGTCAGGATCGCCTTGCGGTACTCGGGGGGGGTCTGGATCAGGCTGATGTCGCGGATCCCCGTGAGCGACATATGCAGCGTGCGGGGGATCGGGGTGGCCGTCAACGCCAGCACATCCACTGCGGCGCGCATCTTTTTCAGCCTTTCCTTGTGCCGCACGCCGAAGCGCTGTTCCTCGTCCAGCACGAGCAGGCCCAGATCCTTGAACGCGATGTCTTTCTGGATCAGGCGATGCGTGCCGACGACGACGTCCACGCTGCCGGATTTCAAGCCGGCGACGATGGCCTGCTGCTCCGCATGGGAGCGGAACCGGCTCAGGCAGGCGACGTTCACCGGATAGCGCTGAAACCGGCTGCGGAACGTCGCATAATGCTGTTCGGCCAGAATCGTGGTGGGAACCAGCACCGCAACCTGTTTGCCGTTGTTCACGGCCACGAAGGCGGCCCGGAGCGCCACCTCGGTCTTCCCGTAGCCCACATCCCCGCACACGAGCCGGTCCATGGGCGCCGTTTGATGCATGTCCTCGATCACCTGGTTGATCGCCTTGAGCTGGTCGGTGGTTTCCTCGTAAGGAAAGCCGGTCTCGAAATCGTGCAGATAGCCGTCCACGGGCTCGAACCCAAATCCCCTCGCGACTTTGCGCTGCGCATAGAGCTTCAACAGCTCGCCGGCGATCTTCTCCGCGGAACGCTTCACGCGGGCCTTGACCCGCTCCCAGGACCGGCCGCCCATTTTATCGAGCGCCGGCTGCTGCCCCTCCACCCCCATGTATTTTTGGATGACCCCCATGTGGTCCACCGGCAGATACAGCTTGTCCCCGCCCTGGTAGACCAGAACCAGAAAATCACTGCGCGCCCCATCCACGGAGAGTTTTTGCAGACCCTCGTACTGGCCGATGCCGTGGTCGGCGTGCACGATCAGATCCCCCTGCTTCAACTCCTGGAGGTCGAAGAGCCGGGCGCGCTCGCGGGCCGGACCCCCGCCGGGTTTGGCGCGGCGGATCTGTCGAATCCCGAAGATCTCCTGATCGGCCACCACCGCCAGCTTTTCGGCGGGCCAGACGAACCCGGTGGATATCCGCCCGAGGCAGATCACCGGCAGCGCCGCTTCCGCTTCGTCCCACGCAGCGCCCTCCGCGCGTGCAAACCGCAGCCCGTAAGGCTGAAGCAAGGACTCCAGGCGTTCGGCAAGGGACCGGCTCGGGCAGACCACCCGGATCCGGTTCCCCGCGTGCTGCTGCTCGCGGATCCAGTCCGCCAGCGGCATGAGCAGCTGATCCTTCTCACGCGGCTGGCGCAGCGCCGCGGACAGCTCGCGGTTGTTGCGGATGCCGACCGGAACCGCCTGCGGCGGTTCCCTCGCTCCGGGATCGCCGCCCCCTCCGACCACGTCGATCATTTTAAAGGAGAGCGGCGGCCGCCCGCCGAGGCCGCGCCGGGCATCCTCCCAGGAGAGGTAGAGCCGTTCGGGGGCAACGCTCAGCCGTTGGTTTTCGCTCGATGAAAGGTAATTGGCCTGAACCTGCTCCGTGAATTCCCGCGCCGCACGCTCCAGCTGATCGGGATCGACCAGCGCCACGAGCGTGTCCGCAGGCAGGTAATCGCCGAAGCCGTCGAGGCGGGAGTAGACCAGCGGCAGCAGGCTCTCGATTCCCGGAAAGCCTTCCTGATGGCCGAGTTGGGTGGTGATCTTGCGCACCTGGCTCACCGGCAGGTCGAGTTCGGCGGCCTGGAGGCGAATGCGGTTGAGGATGTCCGGCAGAACGCCGGGCGTCAGGATGGCCTCACGTGCCGGCAGCAGCACGGCTTCGGAATGGCTGTACAGCCGGCGCTGGTCGGCCGCCCCGAAGAACCGGAGCGACTCCACGCGATCCCCGAAGAACTCGATGCGCAGCGGATCGGGATACAACGGCGAAAACACGTCCACGATCCCGCCGCGGACGGAAAAATCGCCGGGCTCTTCCACGATAGCCGTGCGCAGATAGCCGCCGGAG
This sequence comes from uncultured Desulfatibacillum sp., assembly GCA_964512755.1. Taxonomy (GTDB): domain Bacteria; phylum Desulfobacterota; class Desulfobacteria; order Desulfobacterales; family SpSt-501; genus SpSt-501. The sequence continues at coordinate 4,016 of CAZEKN010000075.1, forward strand.
ATCAGCTTGGCGATCAGTTGTTCGCGCTCGATCTCCTCGCCGACCTGGATCAGTTCGGCATACCGGCTGAGCTCCTGCCGGGGAACCAGCCTCTGGAGCAGCGCCGGAATCGTCGTCACGACCACCAGCGGCTCCGCCTCGCTCATCAGTCGGTAAAGCACCCGGATCCGTTCGGAGGCGGTCTGGTTGTGGTAGGAAAGAAACTTGAACGGCAGCAGATGGTAAGAGGGGAAAATTTCGACGGGCAGCTTCTGGGATTGGCAGAAGAAGCGCAAGTCGTCCGCCAGGCGCTGAACCTCCTCCGGGGAGGCGGCCACCACCAGCATCGGCGTACGCTGCCGGGCCTGAATCGCTGAAAGAATGAAAGCGCGCTCGCTTCCGGACACCCCGCAGACCTCAATCGGCCGGCGGCGGCCGACGACGGCTTCGGCCACATCTGCGGCCCGAATTATGTCTTGATTTTGTTGCATGATCGCAGTAGATAAAAAAGTTCAAATTGATTCATTCCACCGGCCGATCCGTTGTCGTTTCACTTCGGATCCTTGCCACCGTAGCTCAACCGGTAGAGCACGCGATTCGTAATCGTGAGGTTATCGGTTCAATTCCGATCGGTGGCTCCAAACACCTAAAGCCGGATAGCCATGGCTATCCGGCTTTGATTTTTTAACCTATTTCCGGCCGCGGGGCAACCGCCCGGAAAACCCGCTTACGCCACCATAGTAGTAATCATTTGAAAAATAAGCGAATTTTTGATAAGTCGCTTGACACCTCCATTAATTCCGGATAGTCTGACATGCGAAAGGGGTGGTCGCACCAAACCTTGAAACCATCGTCAGGAGGCTCAACCAGAAGCTCCCATGAAAGACATCGAAGACATTGAACTGAAAGCGGAAATGGATGAAATCATGCGCAGTGTCGAAAGCATCATGAAAAAAGTGGAAGCGGTATTGCCGGCCCCTCCTTCGGAGACGTCCGATCCGATCGATGAATAGAGTCGGTTCGGCGGAATCGAGGCTGCTCGAGTCCACGCTTGATCCGGCCTCGGAAGCGGCATAAGCTCATCCCGAAAACTGGCGGTTGGCAGGAGGCGCTATGGCGGTGACAAAGGATGATATCGTTGCGCGAATCCATGAGGTCGGATTCACCAAGAAACAAGCCGTCGACCTGGTGGAAGCCCTCATCGAGATCATCAAGGCCAGCCTCGAGAAGGAGGAGGACGTCCTCATCTCCGGCTTCGGAAAATTTTGTATCAAGCGCAAGCACCAGCGCAGAGGCCGGAACCCCGCGACGGGGGAGGACCTCATGCTGCGCGAGCGGCGGGTGATCACGTTCAAATGCTCCGGAAAGCTGCGCAACAAGATCAACGGCCTGGCGGAGTGACCCGGTCAATCTCCGATGTGGTAGGCCTTGATTTTGCTGAGCAGGGACGGATGGCTGATCTCCAGCAACCGGGCCGCCTGGCTGCGGTTGCCCCTGGTTTTTTCGAGCGCCTGACGAATCAATTTATTCTCAACGACCCGTTGCGCGGCTTTCAGCGAAAGCCCTTCTAGAACGGCCTCCGCCGACCGGTCCCGCCCGTGCGCCGAGAGGGTGGGCGGCAGATGCTCCACACCCACCAGCGCGTCTTCGGCCAGAAGCACCGCGCGTTCCAGCACATTTTCCAGCTCGCGGACGTTGCCCGGCCAGGCATGCCCGAGCAGAACCTCCATCGCGGCGGGTTCGATCCCCTCGATGCGCTTGCCCATCTTGGTGTTGAACCGTTCGAGAAAATGCCGGCACAATTGCGGGATGTCTTCCGGCCGCTGGCGCAGCGGCGGCAGGGTGATGGTGAGCACGTTCAGCCGATAGTAGAGATCTTCGCGGAAGCGCCCGTGCTTCACCTCTTCGGCCAGGTCTTTGGCGGTTGCAGCCATCGCACGCACATTGACCCGCGTATGCCGGGAATCCCCGACCGGACGGATCTCGTTTTCCTGCAGCACCCGCAGCAGTTTGACCTGCAGTGCCAGCGGAAGCTCGCCGATCTCATCCAAAAAGAGCGTGCCCCCATCCGCCTCCTGAAACAGCCCTTTCTTGTTGCGGTCGGCGCCCGTGAAAGCGCCCTTCTTGTAGCCGAACAGTTCGCTTTCGAGCAGCTGCTCCGGAATGCCGCCGCAGTTGACCGGAACCAGGGGCATCGCGGCGCGCTCGCCCTCGGAGTGAATCCCGCGCGCAATCAACTCCTTTCCCGTTCCGCTTTCGCCCAGAATCAGGACGGTCGTGGAAAACCGCGCCGCCTTCTGGGCCAGGTCGAAAACCGCTGCCATGGCTGCGCTGCGGGCCACCAGCCGCCCGAAGCGGTAATCCTTTTCAATCTCGCGGATGCGCGCCTTGAGCAGCCGGTTCTCCCGTTTCAGCCGCTCGCGTTCCTCGGCTTTGCGGAGCGCCAGAAGCACTTCATCGGGCTTGAAGGGTTTCGAGATGTAGTCGTAGGCGCCGAGCTTCATGGCCTCGATGGCCGAGTCGATGCTGCCGTAGGCGGACATCATGATCACCGTGCTCTGGCTGATCAACGCACCGGCCGCCTTCAGGAAATCCATGCCGCCCAGGACCGGCATCTTGACGTCGCAAAGGATGTAGTCATAGGTGCGGCGCTGCAGCTGCAGCAGCCCGGCCTGGCCGTCGGATGCGGCCTCCACGTCGTATCCGGCTTTTCTCAAAACGGCCGCCAGCATGTGGCACATGTTGGCTTCGTCGTCGATGACCAAAATCTTCTGTTTCTCGTCTTCAGGTTCCATCAGCGGTGCGATCCTCAGGTACCGGCCGAACTCTCATTCCCCGGGGGTCGGCTCTCACGCATCCCCCTGCCCGAGCCGGGCTCGGAACAACCCTCGCTCCGGTCGAGCGGCGAGCGGCAGAGGGGCCTCGCCTCTGCCGGCTCGGGAACCGCGGGCAGCGACACGGTCATGACCGTTCCTTTGCCGAGGGCGCTTTCAGCCCGCAGGCAGCCGCCGGCGCTTTCCATGATCATGAAGCTTACGGCAAGCCCCAGGCCCGTTCCCTTCCCGGGCTCCTTGGTTGTGAAGAACGGATCGAAAATGCTGTCCAGATGCTCGGCGGGGATCCCGGTGCCGTTGTCCATGAAATGGATGTAAAGCCAGTTCCGGGCTTTTCCGGAAACCGGCTCTACGACCCGCGCGTTTTCGGTTGCGATGACCAGCTCGCCGCGCGATTCAGGCCCTTTTGCCGAAACCGCATCGGCCGCGTTGATGATCAGGTTCAGGAACACCTGCCGCAGCTGGTTTGAATCGAGCGCCGCGACGTCGTCTGGCGCCTGCAGGTCCGGCTGCAGGCGGATGTGGGCCATGAACGGCTGCAGATTCAGGCCCTCGACCATGTCCTCGATGAGGGCATGCACCGAAAACGGTTGACAGCCGCCGGGAGCGGGGCGCGAAATTTCCAGAAGCTGCCGGATGATGGTGCTGATTCGCTCGATTTCCTGCTGGGCTCGGTTCAGGAATTCAACCCGTTCGTCCTCGGAAACCTCCTGATGTTTGAGCAATTCGAGGTACCCGGTCACGATGCCGATGGGGTTGCCGATCTCGTGCGCGATGCCGGCGGACAGTCTCCCGACCGATGCGAGCTTTTCGGCCCGGATGATTTCGGATTGGGCTCTTTTGAGCTCGGCGTTGGCGGTCTCAAGCGACGCCACGGTGTCGCACAGCTTCTTCTTGTCGGCCGAAAGCCGGCGCATCAAACCGTTCAAGGACGACGACAGCCGCTGCAGCTCATTGTCCTCCTTCCGGACGGCGAACAGCATGGCATCGTCTTCCTTGTAATCTTCTGCCCGTTGGGCCAGGCGGGCCAGCGGTTGGAGATAGAGCTTGACGACCCGGTAGACGCCGATGAAGACCAGAATGGCGACATTGATGACGATATAGGGAAATAGAATCTGCTGCGAATTCAGCAGGGTGCGGTAGATGCCTTCCAGCGGGAACACCAGGCTGAAACCGGCCGCCAGTTCATCGTTCCTGCGCAGAGACGATGCGATCACCAGGTATTCATGCTGCATCCAGAAAAACCCGAAGGTGCTGCCGATGAATTGAACGCTTTCCGTTCCGCTGGCCAGGGCCTGCTCGGCATAGGCAGCTATCGCGTCCTCGGCGGCGCAGTGGTTCAAACCGAAGCTGACCCGGCGCTGATTGCGGTCGATCAGCACCAGACCACAGGCGCCGGCCTCGTTGAGCGCGGGCCCGACCCGGCTCCTGAAATCGGAAATGGTGGACATCTTTTCCCAGACGGCATGCTCGTTCAGGTAGCCGGTGATCAGACTGGAAACGGCCTTGCCTTTGGAAATTTCGGCGCGGATCAAATTGCGCTGGGCCGTCACCGTCGTGACGAGGTCGATCGACAGCATTCCCAGCAGCAACAGCAGCGCAAGGTTTAGGGTGATTTTGGTCTTGAGTGCTCTGGCGCCCATCCGGAATAAAAAAATATATCTAATTACGGTTAGTTAACGCTAAAACCGCCGGCGCGGCCGCCATTGTCGAGCAGCGTCGGGCATAGCTTCAGGCGAAAAATCCCGCTATCCTTTATCTTGGGCTGGACCATCGATAGGTAAGCTATGCAATTATGACGCCAGAAATAAGGCTGTTGAATCTGCGGTGCGGGCAGCCGCCGGCGGCAACGGGCGAGAGGCTTGCGGAAGCGATCGGCGGCCCGCGAAAGATCTATAAGGCCGGCCGCGTAGTAAGTTTTCGGAGGAAGATCTACAATCGATGAACTCGTAATAAGTCATCAAGATTCTGTGTCCAGGCGCCCTCTTCCTGTTCTCTCAATACGAATTGATCTTTTTCAGCATCGACATGCCGACCACCAGATGGCCCTTGAAACGACCGCCGGCGAGCTCCGAAATATGCTGGACCCGCGAAAGGTAGTGGCCGGCCGGGGCGGCGGATTCTGCCGGCAAGAGCAGTATCATATTCAACTCCTGGCCGACCGCGATCAGGGTCAGAAAATTCGAACCGGCCTTAACCACGACCCCCGCCCCTTTCTCGGACAGATCCCTGACTTTCAGCTGATAGACCGGAACCCCCGGGAACTTGAACTCGGCCCGATGGTTGGACAGCTGCACCGCACGACCCAGAGCCCGCCGTTCCGCGGACGGCTCCGGCTCTTCGTTATGTCTTGCCTTGCTCATGGGACTCCTGATAGTTTCATTCGGTCATGCCGACGGCTCGACCGGTATGTCATAGCGACTTCTTGAAATCATGTACCACAGTTTGACCAAAATTGCATGGCATCGGCAGCTCTTTTCCCGAGACCTCTTTTGTGATCTAATTGAAAACACGCCAAGCATTGACATCTTTCGTAACATATACCCTGAAAAGGAGGAAGTCATGCAAAGAAACATATCTGCAGCCATGTGGGCCGGC
>CAZEKN010000076.1:0-9395 GCA_964512755.1 uncultured Desulfatibacillum sp.
TGTGGTCGAGGCCAAAATCGACTCCGGCCGAGGGCCGGTCGCAACGGTGCTGGTCAGCGAGGGCACCCTGCACAACGGCGACGCCGTCGTCTGCGGGGTGTATTCCGGGAAAGTCCGGGCCATGCTCGACGACCGCGGCCAATCGGTGGAATCCGCCGGCCCATCGGTCCCGGTGGAAATTCTGGGATTGTCCGGCGTACCGATGGCCGGTGATGAGTTCGTGGCGGTCGTTGATGAAAAGGCCGCCCGCCAAATCAGCCTGCATCGCATGCAGAAGCAACGTACGCGGGACCTGGCCCAAACCAGCCGACCCAGCCTGGAGAGCCTGTTCGCCCGCTTAAAGCAGGGCGAGATGAAGGATCTCAATCTCATCCTCAAGGCCGACGTTCACGGATCGATCGAAGCCCTGTCGGATGCGCTGACCAAGCTCTCCAACGAAGAAGTCAAAGTCAATGTGGTGCATTCCGCCACCGGCACCATCACCGAATCGGACGTGTCGCTGGCCACCGTTTCGGAGGCGATCATTATCGGCTTTAATGTGCGTCCCAGCCCGAAGGTGCACGCGCTGGCCGGCGAAGAAAACGTGGACATGCGCTTCTACAACGTGATCTACGACGTGATCAACGATGTAAAGGCCGCCATGACCGGTCTGATGGCCTCCCGTTTCGAGGAGCGCGTGCTGGGCTCGGCGGAAGTCCGTGAAGTGTTCCAGATCCCCAAAATCGGGGCTGTGGCCGGCTGTCATGTCACCGACGGCAGGGTCGAGCGCGGCCGCAGCCTGCGTTTGGTCCGCGACGGCATCGTGGTGTACGAAGGCAAGAATTCGTCCCTGCGGCGCTTCAAGGACGACGTGAAGGAAGTCCAAAGCGGCTACGAGTGCGGCATCGGCATCGAGAACTTCAACGACATCAAGGTCGGCGACCGCATCGAGTTCTATTATTTGGAAGAGATCAAGCCGGAAATGGCGTGAACCCCTGTCTGAGGCCCGGGGACTGCGTTGCCCGGCGTTTTGAAATGCTCGCGTACGCCGGGTACGCTCCGCTTTCAAAAGCACCGGGCGCCTTGTCCGCGGGCCTGATCCAGGGGTTCAGAGAGTCCCCAAACGGTTGCATGTTATGATCGTTGGCGTTGGATTAATCACATTCAGGTTGCATGAGTGCCATTCGCTCAAGGAGAAGCGCGGGATCGTGAAAACGATCATCGCTCGGCTACGCAACCATTTCAACGCCTCGGTGGCCGAGGTGGCCGACAACGATGTGCATCAGCGGGCGGTCGTCGGCTTTGCCCTCGTCGGCAACGACCAGAGCCTGATCAACTCCAAAATCGACAAGATGTTCAATATGGCCGAAGAACTGGGCTTGGCCGAAGTCGTTGATACCGAGATGGAACTGATACCGATATGACCGGCTTTTCACGTGCAGACCGGGTCGGCGGCCTGATTCAGCAACTGCTGGCGGAGTTGCTGCAGAGGGACATCAGCGACCCGCGCCTTCAGATGGCGACCATCACCCAGGTCAAGGTCACCAAGGACCTGCGCCGGGCCCGGATCTTTTTTACCTCCTCCGGCGGCCGGGAGCTCGCGGAACAGACCGCCCAGGGGTTTCGCAGCGCCGTCGGCTTCATCAAGCGCCACTTAGGCCCCCGGCTGGGATTGCGTTACATGCCGGAGCTGGAATTCTTTTACGATGAATCCTTTGACCACGGAGCACGCATCGATCAGTTGTTGAAATCGATTTCCTCAAGCGACCATGGACCCGATCGTACAGAGCATTAAGAACGCAAGCCGCATTCTGGTGGCCTCGCACAAGGATCCGGACGGGGATGCGGTGGGATCGCTGTTGGCCCTGGGGCTGGCTTTCATCCGGCTCGGCAAGCGGACCTCGCTGTACAACGAAAGCGCCATCCCGGCCGTCTATCAGTTCCTGCCGGGCGTGGACCTGATCCAGCGCCGCATCGAAGGCCCGGATGCGTTTGATGCCGCCGTGATCCTGGATTGCGGAGACCTGCCCCGCATCGGAGAGTGCTGGCCGACCGTCAGCCGGGTACCGGTGATCATCAACATCGATCATCACATTTCCAATACGGGGTTTGGACATTTTCAGCTGATCGACCGGCAGGCCTGTGCAACAGCCGAAATCGTTGCCCGTTTGATTCGAGGGTTGCAGATCACCATAGACCGGGACATGGCCACCTGCATCTACACGGGGATTCTCACGGACACCGGATCGTTTCGATTTTCGAACACCAACACCGCTGCGTTTGCCATCAGCCGCGAAATGACGGAACTCGGGGTGGATCCCTATGGGGTGGCTCAGCGGGTATTCGGCTCCTACTCGCTCGGCCGCATCAAGCTGCTCAACCTGGCGTTGAATTCCATCGAGATCTCGCGCAACGGCAGGCTCTCCCTGATGACGGTCACCCGCCAGATGCTCGCCGAAACCCAAACGCAGCAGGAAGACGTGGACGGTCTGATCAATTATGCCCGGCGCATCGAAGCGGTGCGCGTGGCGGCCCTGATCCAGGAGCAGGCCAACGGATGCATTGCGCCGGATGGCCGCACGCGTTTCCATGTCAGCCTGCGCTCGGACGGTACGGTGGACGTGGCGGCGCTGGCCGGCACGTTCGGCGGCGGCGGTCATCACAGCGCTGCCGGCTTCCAAATTGAAGCGACCTTGCCGGACATCAAGTCGTCGTTGTTGGCCTGGTCCGAACAGATGGGATGAACGGCATCCTGGTTATTAATAAGCCGGCCGGCCTCTCGTCGGCTCAGGGGGTTGCCCGCGTCAAACGGATGCTGCAGGCCGATCATACCGGCCACACCGGTACGTTGGACCCGTTTGCCAGCGGCGTGCTGGTATGTTGCATCAACCAGGCCACCCGGCTCGTGCGATTTCTGATGCCTTGCCGCAAGATCTACGAAGGCACGCTGACGCTCGGCACCGAAACCGACACGCAGGACGCCACCGGAGCGGTCGTGGCGCAGCAGGATTGCACCGGCATCACCCGGCCGGACGTGCAGCGGGTGTTTCAACGCTTTGAGGGCGATTCCCTCCAGGTGCCACCGGCCTACTCGGCCCTTAAGCACCAGGGGATCCCTCTGTACCGCCTGGCCCGCCAGGGCCGGCCGGTTCGGAAGCCGCCCCGGCCGATTCACATCGCCTGGCTCCGGGTCTTGACGGTCGCGCTGCCGCGCGTGCGCTTCGAGGTTTGCTGCTCGCCCGGCACCTATGTCCGCACCCTGGCGTCGGACATCGGCCGGGAACTCGGATGCGGCGGCCACCTGAGCGAGCTGATACGGCGCGAAAGCGATGGGTTTAGTCTGGACCAGGCCCTCACCCTGGAAGAATTGGCGGCGCTGACGCACCGCGGCGCCCTGGCCACGGCGCTGATTCCGATGGCGAAGGCCCTGACGGCCATGCCCGGCATCACCGCCGACCCGGGGCTGCTCGGCAAGATCCGGCATGGGTCGGCCCTGACCCGGCAGGACATCGACCTCGGCACCATACCGGAGCCGGCGTCGTCGACCGCGTTCATCAAAGTCGTGGACGCCCGGGGAGAGCTCGCCGCCGTGCTCGAGCACAGCGGCGCAAGCGACACCCTGAAGTATGCCGGTGTATTCATGGGCCCGGGGCGCTGAAGCCGATGGTTTTTTATTATTGCACTTTATACCGTGTTCCTCTAATTAGAACGAAGTTAAGCGATTCTGACAATCCGAACGCGTCCCGCAGAGGAGAGGTCCTGTGCGGCCGCAGACATTTGACGATTTGAGCAAGGAGGAAAGGGAAACGTGACACTCTCAGCGGAAAACAAGAGAAATCTGATCGCCAAGTTCAAGGTCCATGAGTCCGACACCGGATCCCCGGAGGTCCAGGTCGGCCTGCTGACCAACCGCATCGAATACTTGACGGAGCATTTGAAAATCCACAAGAAGGACCACCACTCGCGCCGCGGACTGTTGATGCTGGTCGGCCGGCGGCGACGCCTGCTAAACTACGTCAAGTACAAGGATATCAACCGCTACCGGTCCATTATCGAAACCTTGGGCCTGAAAAAGTAGCCATTTTGCATGTGAAGCGCCGTTTCATCGGTTGCGAGGCGGTGGCGCCTCGCCACTTCCGGCCGGGCAGTGAACCCTTCCCGAGCGGGGGCGGCATGTTGCGGCGCGATGACGCGCGATACCGCTTTGCATGAGGAGATCTATATGGATAGGGTGTTGAAGGAAGAAATCGGCGGCAAGATCATGAGCATCCAGACCGGCAAGATGGCCAAACAGGCCTCCGGGTCGGTCGTGGTTCAATATGGCGATACGATCGTTTTGGTTACGGTCGTCTCCACCCATGACGAACGGACGTCTGACTTTCTGCCGCTGACGGTGGAATACCAGGAGAAGGTTTACGCCGCCGGGCGCATCCCCGGCAACTATTTTCGCCGTGAAATCGGCCGCCCCAGCGAGAAAGAGACGCTGACGGCCCGGCTGATCGACCGGCCCATCCGGCCGCTGTTTCCGAAGGGCTACCGCTGCGAGACCCAGGTCATCGCCACCGTCCTTTCCATGGACCAGGAAAACGACCCCGACACGCTGGCCATGGTCGGCGCATCAACCGCCATCCACATTTCGGACATCCCCTTCGCCGGACCGATTGCCGCGGTGCGCGTCGGCCGGATAGACGGAGAGTTCCGAATCAACCCGCCGCTCCAGGACTGGGACCGCTGCGACATCAACATCATCGTCGCCGGCTCCAAGACCGGCGTCGTGATGGTGGAAGGCGGCTGCAATGTGGTCAGTGAAGCCGACATGACCGAAGCGATCTTCTTCGGTCACCGGGCCATGCAGCCGCTCATCGAACTGCAGGCGAAGCTGCGCGAAACGCACGGCGTGCCGAAACGGGCCTTCGCCCTCCCGGCGAAAGACGCCGAGCTCGTCGCCCGCGTGGAGTCCCTGGCGGCTGCGCCGATGCGCACCGCCCTGCTCATCCCCGAGAAAACCCGGCGCTATTCCGCTGCGCGGGAGGTGAAGGCCGCGGTGTTCGAGGCGCTTGGCCAGGATGGTGCCGAGCGCCGGGAAGAAGTGGTCGGCGTTTTGGACGATCTGAGGCGCCGGATCCTGCGGGATTTGATTTTGAAAGAAGACCGGCGCGTCGACGGCCGTCGCTTCGACGAGATCCGGCCGATCACCTGTGAGGTAGGGATCCTGCCGCGCACCCACGGCAGCGCCCTTTTCACCAGGGGCGAAACCCAGGTGCTCGGTGTGCTGACCTTGGGATCGGGCCATGATGAACAGCGCGTGGAGACCCTCTCCGGAGAGGAGATGCGGCCCTTCATGCTGCATTACAATTTCCCCCCCTATTCGGTGGGAGAGGCCAAGCGCATCGCCGGTCCCAGCCGCCGGGACATTGGCCACGGCGGGCTTTCCACCCGGGCGATCGAGAAGATCCTGCCGGAGAAGGAATCCTTCGATTACACCATCCGCCTGGTATCCGAGGTGTTGGAGTCCAACGGCTCCTCTTCCATGGGCACCGTGTGCTCCTGCTGCCTGGCGCTGATGGACGGAGGGATTCCCATCAAGGCGCCGGTCGCGGGAATCGCCATGGGGCTGGTCAGCGAAGGCGACCGGACCGTGGTGCTTTCCGACATCCTCGGCGACGAGGACCATGCCGGCGACATGGACTTCAAGGTGGCGGGCACGACCGACGGAATCACCGCCATGCAGATGGACATCAAGATCCACGAGCTGTCGCGGGATATCCTGGAACGGGCCCTGGAGCAGGCGCGTCAGGGCCGGGTGTTTATCCTCGGCCGAATGATGGAGGCGCTGCCCGCCCCGCGCGGGGAAATCTCCCCGTATGCGCCGACCATTACCACCCTGAGCATCCACCCCGACAAAATCCGCGAAGTCATCGGCCCGGGCGGCAAGATGATCCGCGCCATCCAAAGCGAAACCAACACCACCGTCGAGATCGAGGATTCCGGGGTCGTGAAAATCGCCGCCTTCTCCAAGCAGGAGGCCGAGCAGGCCAGGCAGCTGATTCAGCAGATCGTGGCCGATCCGGAAGTGGGCGCCGTCTACGAAGGCACGGTGGTGAAAATCACGGACTTCGGTGCGTTTGTCAACATCATGCCGGGCACCGACGGTCTGGTGCACATCTCCCAGCTGGCCAACCGCCGGGTCACCAAGGTCTCGGACGTGGTCAAGGAGGGCGAAAAACTCAAGGTCAAGGTGCTGGAAATCGGGCGCGACGGCAAGATCCGCCTCAGCCACAAAGCGCTGCTCGAAGAGGGCGATGGACGCACCCAGCGCTAAAACCATTCTGGCCAACGGGGTGCGGGTGGTGAGCCAATCCATGCCGCACACCCGTTCCGTTTCCATGGGCGTGTGGGTCAACGTCGGCGCCCGCGATGAGACCGTTGCGGAAAACGGGCTGTCGCATTTCATCGAGCACATGATCTTCAAGGGGACCCGCCAGCGCTCCGCCTATCAGATCGCCAAGGAATTCGACGCCGTCGGCGGCCACACCAACGCCTTCACCACCATGGAGCACACCTGCTACCACGCCAAGGTGCTCGACCGCCAGGCCGAGACGATGGTGGATATTCTTTCAGACATCTTTCTCAATTCGATCTTCGACCCGTTTGAAGTCGAACGCGAACGGCCGGTCATCCTGCAGGAAATCGGCATGGTTGAAGACAGCCCGGACGAATACATCCACTACCTCGCCGGACACAACTTCTGGGGCGACGCTCCGCTGGGGCGCTCGATCCTGGGCACCCGCGACAACATCTCGAATTTCGACGCCGAGGCCATTCGCCGTTTTTTCCATCGGCTCTACCAGCCGGAGCGCATCGTCATCACCGCCGCCGGCCACATCGAGCACGATCGGCTGCTCGATCTCGTGGGGCCGGCTTTCGCCTCGGTCCAGCCCGGAAACGGATTCCCCGAGCGCGTGCCGCCGCAGGGCTGCAGTCTGGTCGACATCCGCCCGCGCGATCTGGAGCAGGTTCATATCTGCCTGGCGGCCCCCGGACTGGCGGTCGTCGATCCGCGGCGCTACGGATTCTCCCTCCTCAACACCATCCTGGGCGGCAACATGAGCTCGCGCCTTTTTCAAGAAGTGCGCGAAAAGCGCGGGCTGGCCTATGCGGTCTACTCCTTCATCTCCGCTCACGTGGATACGGGCATGTTCGGCGTCTACCTGGCCGTCAGCCCGCAGCAGGCACTGGAAGCGGTCGGGCTGGTCGCGCAGGAGCTCCGCAAACTGACCCGGGCGCCGGTCGATGCGGCCGAGCTGCAGGGGGCCATCGAATATACCAAGGGCAGCCTGTTGCTCGCGTCCGAAAGCGCCGACAACCAGATGGTGCGCATCGCCCAGAACGAAATCCATTTCCAGGCGGACATCCCGCTGGAGACCGTCATCCAGAAGATCGAATCCGTCAGCCCGGAGGATCTGCTGCAGCTGGCGAGCGAACTGCTCCGGCCGGACCGGATGGTGCTGACCCTCCTCGGTCCGGTCGAGACGGACCCGGCGGCATTTGCAGATTGCCTGAATACAGCCGCCTGAACCCGCACGATGAACCCGACCATCAAAATCATGCGCCTGAGGCCCGCAGAAGACGCGGACATCCCCGTGCCGCGCTACATGACTCCCGACGCCGCCGGCATGGACATCTGTGCCGCCGTGCAGCAGGATACCGTCCTCGAAGCCGGGCAGATCCGTCTGCTGCCCACCGGCTTTGCCATGGCCCTTCCCCGGGGGTATGAGGCCCAAATCCGGCCGCGGAGCGGGCTGGCGGTCAAATACGGCATCGGAATGATCAACGCCCCCGGCACCATCGACAGTGATTACCGCGGCGAGGTGATGATTGCACTGATCAACCTGGGGCGCTCGGCCTACACGGTGCGCCGCGGGGACCGGATTGCCCAGATGATCATCCAGCACGTCCACCAGGCACGACTGGAAGTGGTCGAACACCTCGAGCCGACCGCCCGCAGCACCGGCGGCTTCGGTCACACGGGGCGTTAAATTAAGCAGAGAGCATAGCGCATAGGGCAAAGGGTATCAAAACGAGAACCATTTCTTGCGGTTACCCTATGCTCTTTGCCCTCTACCCTCTGCTCTATGCCCAAGCAGTCATGCAGGAGATGCGTGGATCAAGAAGCCCAACAGAAAGCGGACCGGCATGCCTTGACCGTCTGCGTCCTCGGCAGCGGCAGCCGCGGCAACGCCATTTATGTTTCGGACGGGGCCACCGCCATCCTGATCGACGCGGGCTTCTCCGCCCGCGAAATCGACCGGCGGATGCGCCAGCGCGGCCTGGATCCGGCCGGGCTGGATGCGATTCTGGTCACGCATGAGCACACCGACCATGTGCGCGGCATCGAACGGCTGGTGCGCCGCCATCGGCTGCCGGTCTATCTGACCGCCGGCACCCGCCAGGCGGCGGCCGCGCTGCGCGAGCTTCCGGAGATCCAACCCGTTGCCTGCGGCCGTGAATTCCGGATCAACACGCTGGCCGTTCGCCCCTTTTCCATTTCACACGATGCGCACGACCCGGCGGGCTTCACCATCGGCGCCAACGGCAGCCGCATCGGCATCGCCACCGACCTCGGCCTTGTCACGGCCCTGGTCCGGGAGCATCTGCACGGGTGCCGCCTGCTGATCCTGGAGGCCAACCACGACCCGGACATGCTGATGAACGGACCCTACCCGTGGTTTTTGAAGCAGCGCATCCGCGGCCGCACGGGCCATCTGTCGAATCATGAATCCGGCTGCCTGCTGGCCGACGTCCTGCACCCCAGCCTCGAGCGGGTGGTCCTGGCCCACCTCAGCGAGACCAACAACACTCCCGAAAAGGCGCTGGCCGAAGTCTCGACTCTCCTCGCGGGAACGTCCGTTCGGTTGGTCGCCGCCTCACAGAACATCGCATCACCGGTTTGGCGCATCACCTAACCCGAATCATCGTCGACCTTTCGCAATTAAAATCGTTGCTTGACAAGAAACTGCTTTGTTGCCAAGTAAACAATCAACGACCTCGTTGAGAATAACGCAAACGGTGAGGAGGAAACCAGGGAGAAAGTATGCGTAGATTCCGGGGAAAAGCCGCCGTCCTGATCGGTGTTTTGTACGCGGCCTTCGTCTGTTGGTCCATCTACGGAGCCATCGTCCCGATCGAAACCCACAGCTTCCGCATGGTCCACGTCGGATTTATTTTCGGACTGGCATTTCTGACCTACCCGATTCGACCCGGGGCCGGAGGCGGGTGGATGGGGCCGGGTTCGTTTGGCAGTGGGGGCAATCGTCTTCTGACCGGGGTGTGAGCGGCTTGGGGCGGCGGGGCTTCGAACTGGCCAGCCGGGTCACGGAGGTGAAGTCTTCGCGGGACTCCGCATAGAGTCCGAG
>CAZEKN010000077.1:0-9312 GCA_964512755.1 uncultured Desulfatibacillum sp.
CGAAAACCCGCTGGCCGTCGAGATCCTCAAGGGCCGGTTTCCGGAAGGCTCCGAGATCCTGGCGGATGCCGAAGGCGATCGGATCACGTTCAGCCGGAAATAAGGGCTAATGCCTGCTTCCCCGGCCTTCGGACGGAAGGCCGGGGGATGATCAAAGATCTTGTAATCACCGCCGCGGGAAATTATGATCCGAAGTCGACACGAAAGGCGCGTGAACGAGATGAAGGCATCCACCAAAGAAAAACTGCGCGACTTCTACCAGCAGTTTATAGCGAGCGACCAGGTGCTGGTGGTCATCTCCGCGGATCCCGACGCGATCGCCAGCGCCATGGCGGTGAGCCGCTTGCTCGCGGGCCGAACGGCCGGAGTGACTCTATCCAACGTCAACCAGGTCAGCCGGCCGGATAATCTGGCCATGATCCGCCTGCTGAAGGTGTCTCTGGTGCCCTTCAGCGACGTCCAACTCGAACGCTTCTCCAAAATGGTCGTCGTCGACTCACAGCCGAGCCACGGTGAAACCATGGCCGGCCTGCGGCCGCACGTCGTCATCGATCATCATCCCGACAGCGGCTACCGGGGGCCGTTCACCGATATTCGGCCGAACTACGGCGCCACCGCGACCATTATGACCGAATACCTGCGAGCGGCGCGGATCACGCCCGCCCAGAACCTGGCCACGGCCCTCTACCACGCCATCAAGACGGACACCGACGATTTCAAACGCCAGACCCTGGCCGAGGATCTGCAGGCATTTCAATACCTGTTCCGCCGTGCCAACATGCAGTTGGCGCGGCGGATCGCTCAGGCCGATCTGCGACTGGATTACCTCAAATATTTCAAAACCGCGCTTCAATACATGCGCCTGCGCAAAGGCCGGGTGTTCGTTCACCTTGGAGCCGTCGCCAACCCCGACGTGTGCGTGGTCATTGCGGACTTTTTTATGCGGATCCACACGGTGAGCTGGAGCATCGTCTCCGGAATCTGCGATAAAAAGCTGGTCATCATTCTGCGCAACGACGGCGCCCGCAAAAACGCCGGCCGGGTCGCCAAACAGGGCTTCGGCGGTTTTGGATCAGCCGGCGGCCACAAGAGCATGGCCCGGGCCGAGATCAGCCTGACCGATGCCCGCGAGCCCGCCGTCGACTTCAAGGACGCGCAAAAAGTGGTGAACTGGATCATCACGCGCACGGAAAAGCGGACGCTGCGCAAGGCGGTCGGCACGAAGCCGGAAGCGGCCGCCAAACTTTCCTCCGGAGAGAGCAAGCCCAATGGCTAAGGCAACCTCGGATATCACGGTCACGGTGCTGGGCTCCGGAACCTGCGTGCCCAGCCTGGTGCGCGGGTCCTGTTCGGTATTAGTTGAAACGGGCGGCCGCAAGTGGCTGATCGACTCCGGCGCCGGCACCCTGAGACGTCTGCTGGAGGCCGGCACGACCATCGCCGAGCTCTCCTATCTGTTTTACAGCCATCTTCACCCCGACCACACTGCGGATCTGGTCCCTCTGCTATTTGCCACGAAATATCCGGACGGCATCACCCGCAGCGAAGCGCTCACCATCGTGGCCGGACAAGGGTTTTCGGACTTCTTCCAACGCTTGAAAAACGTCTATGGCCACTGGATCGAGCTCGGCGATGACGTGCTGCGGATCATTGAAATGAGCACCGGCGGCCGCGACCACGTGCGGCTGGCTGGGATCGACATCCACACCGCACCGGTGGAGCACAGTCCGCAGAGCATCGCTTTTCGCATCACCAGCCCGGCCGGCCGGCACCTGGTGTACTCCGGCGACACGGACATGAGCGAATCGCTGGTCGAACTTGCGCGCGCGGCCGATCTTCTGATATGTGAATCTGCTTTTCCCGAAGGCCAGAAGGTGCGCGGGCACCTGACGCCGGCCATGGCGGGCGACATCGCCGCCCGGGCCGAAGTTCGCCGGCTGATGCTGACGCACTTCTACCCGGCCTGCGACCGGGCCGACATCGAAGGGGAATGCCGCCGGGCTTACAGCGGCCCGTTGATCCTGGCGCGAGACCTTCTCCGCTTGACTTTGGACTGAGAGAGGGAGCCTGCCGGGAACCCCGCGATACGGGATGCGGGATACGCGGGATGCGGGATAATAAAACCATCCCAATGCGCCCTCTTCTTTTTATCCAGTATCCAGCATCCCGAATCCAGTATCTTTTATTTGGTTGATGCGATGCGATATTTCCCCATTCAACTGGACATCCGCGGGCGCCGCTGCCTGGTGGTGGGCGGCGGCGGCGTCGGCACCCGCAAGGCCACGTCGCTGATCGCCTGCGGCGGACGGGTCACGGTGGTCAGCCCGACGGTCACGGGTGAACTGCAGGGCCTGGCAGCCGCCGGCGCTCTGACGCTGCTGCAGCGGGAGTACGACGGCGACGATCTGCAGGGCATGTTTCTGGTGATGGGAGCAACCGACGATGAGCTGCTCAACCGCCGCATCCGCAGTGATGCCGAGCGCCTGAAGATTCTCTGCAACATTGCCGACCGGCCCGAGCAATGCGACTTCATTCTGCCGGCGGTGGTTCAACGCGGGGATCTGGTCGTCACGGTCTCCACCTCGGGTCGCAGCCCGGCTCTGGCCAAGAAGCTGCGCCAGGACCTGGCGGTGCAGTTCGGTGGCGAGTATACGGTGTTTCTCGACCTGATGGGGGCGATCCGCAAGCGGTTGCTCGCCGAGGCGCATGCGCCCGAGGAGCACAAACCGATCTTCGAACGGCTGGTTCACAGCGACATCCTGGCCTGGATCCGCGACGGCCGCCGCAGTGACATCGACCGCCTGCTGGCCGAAATCCTCGGCGACGGCTGGCGCGCGGACGACCTCCTTGCGACAAGCCGCTAACCCCTACGATGGTTGACTCCATGGAAGCCGCGATCGTTATCAGCATCCTGTTGTACCTGCTCAGCGCGGCCGGTTACCTGGCCTATTTTCTGCTCCAAAAGAGCTATCTGCAGCGGGTCGGCATCATCGCGCTGCTGGGCGGTTTCATCTTCCACACGGCCGCGCTCGTGCTGGACGGCATTCAGCAGGGCCACCTGCCGGCGTCCAACATGCGCGAGACCCTGTCGCTGGCCGGCTGGGCCACGGCTGGCGTCTTCATTCTGCTCAACACCCGCTATCATCTGAAAATCCTGGGCGTGTACGCTGCACCGTTCGTCGCGCTGATCATGGTGATCGTGTCCCAGCTCCCCGACGAACCCACACAGGCCACCCGCCTGTTCAAGAGCTTCTGGCTGGTCGCCCACGTGACCGTGATTTTCATCGGGGAGGCGGCGTTCGCCCTGGCCTGCGGGGTCGGCATCCTTTATCTGCTCCAGGAGAACTCGATCAAAACCAAGAAGCGCCGCTTCTTTTTCAAACGTCTGCCGTCGCTGGATCTGCTGGATTCCACCGGCTACGCTTGCATCGTGGTGGGCTTCACCCTGTTGACCGTCGGGCTCATCACCGGACTGATCTACGCCAAAACCGTCTGGGGGCGGTTCTGGAGCTGGGATCCCAAGGAGGTCTGGTCGGGCATCGCCTGGCTGTTCTACGCCGCGCTGCTGCATGAACGCCTGACCGTCGGCTGGCGCGGCCGGCGGTCGGCCATCATGGCGATTATCGGCTTCGGGGTGCTGCTGTTTACTTTCCTGGGAGTCAACCTTTTCATGGAAGGCCACCACAAGGAGTTTACAAAGTAAAGGGTACAAGGATTCAAGGGGTCAAGGGGTCGAGTGAAACCGATGGTTCTCGCTGTTAGGTCTCCTGGACCCCTCGACCCCTTGGCCCCTTAATCGTTTATAGCCTTATGCGCGACATCATTCTCATCGGCATCAACCACAAGACCGCTCCCGTCGAGCTGCGAGAGTGCATGGCCTTTTCCATGGATGAATCGGCGACGGCCATCGATGCGCTGCGCCGGGTCGCCGGCATCCATGAAGTGCTGCTCTACTCCACCTGCAACCGGGTGGAGCTGCTGATGGTCACCGACGACCGCAGCCAGGCCGTGGATACGGCAAAAAGATTTCTATCGGATTTCAACAAGATCCCCCTTGCTGAATTTGAAGACAGCCTCTACATCCATGCCAACGACGACGCCGTGCGCCATCTGTTCCGGGTCGCGGCCAGCCTCGACTCGATGGTCGTCGGCGAGCCCCAGATATTAGGCCAGATCAAGGAGGCCTATCGCGGCGCGGCCCAGGCCAAGAGCGCCGGCGTCATCCTCAACCGCCTGATGCACCGAGCCTTCTTCGTGGCCAAGCGGGTGCGCACCGAAACCGGGATCGGGGACCGCGCCGTGTCGATCAGCTATGCCGCGGTCGAGCTGGCGCGCAAGATTTTCGGCAGCCTGGAGGGCAAACGGGTGCTGCTGGTCGGCGCCGGTGAAATGGCCGAGCTGGCCGTCGAGCATTTGATCCGCAATCAGGTCACCGAGACGCTGGTAGCCAACCGTACGTTTGAAAACGGCCTGGAACTGGCCCGCCGGTTCAACGGTCAGGCGATCCGTTTCGAGGAAATCGCGGAGCACCTCCGGGTCGTGGACATCATCATCAGCTCCACCGGAGCTCCCGGCCTCGTCATCGCGCGTGAGACCGTCAAGCCGGTCATCCGCGCCCGCCGCAACCGCCCGATCTTTTTCATCGACATCGCGGTACCCCGCGACATCGACCCCGAGATCAACCGCCTTGAAAACGCGTATGTTTACGACATCGACGATCTGAAGGGGATCATCGAGGAAAACATCGAGGACCGCCAGAAGGAAGCCGTCAAGGGGGAGCGGATCATCGACGAGGCCGTCATCCGCTTCCGCGAATGGCACGAGACGCTCGACGTGGTTCCGACCATCGTTGCGCTGCGCGCCAAACTGGAGGCCATGGCGGATACCGAAATCAAGCGCACGGTTCAGGCACAGGAAATGTCCGCCGAAGCGGCGCAGGCGCTGCAGCGCATGATGGGCAGCTTCATCAACAAGATGCTGCACGACCCGACGATGCACTTGAAGCGGGACGGCATGCTCGGCGACAAGTCGCTTTCGATCGACACGGTTCGGAAATTGTTTAAATTGGACGAATAAGGCCAGGGAGGACGCCATGAAACAAACCGCCTGTCTGTTTCCCGGGCAGGGATCGCAATCGGTGGGAATGGGCGCGGATCTCTACCGTGAATTCGGCTTCGTGCGTGAGATCTTCGACATGGTCGAGGAGATCACCAAAATCCATGTATCCAGGCTGTGCTTCAAGGGACCGATGGAGGAGTTGACCCAGACGGTCAACCTGCAGCCGGCAATGACCGCCGTCAACCTTGCCTGCCTGCAGGCGTTGAAGCACGCCGGCTTCGATTTCGCGGTGTGCGCCGGCCACAGCCTCGGAGAATACAGCGCGCTGCATGCGGCCGGGGTCCTGCGCCGCGAAGATACGGCGCGGCTGGTCTTCCGGCGCGGCGAGCTCATGCACCGCGAAGCGAGCCGACACCAGGGCGCGATGCAGGCCATCGTCGGTCTGCCGCTGGCAGACGTGGAGGCGCTGGTCGCGGAGGGGGCTCGCAAAGGAGTGGTGGCGGTCGCCAACCACAACATGGCCACCCAGATCGTGATCACCGGTGCCCCCGAACCGGTGGCCGACGTGGGCGCCCAGGCGGCGGCCAAAGGGGCCAAAGCCGTGCCGTTGAAGGTCAGCGGCGCCTGGCACAGCGAGCTGATTCGGGGCGCCGAAGACGAGTTCAAGGAGATTTTATCCAAAACGGAGTTTCAGGCTCCGCAGAAAAAAATCATACTGAATGTCACGGCCGCCGAATCCGAGAACCCCGATGAAATCCGGGAGATCATGTCGCGGCAGCTGTGCAGTCCCGTGCGCTGGTACGACAGCATGATTCGCATGAAGGACGCCGGAACGGAGGTGTACGTCGAGGTCGGCCCCGGCAAGGTGCTGTCCGGGCTGCTGCGGAAGATCCTGCCCAAGGATTCGCCGGCCCGGATCTTCAACGTGGGCACCCTCGTTCAACTGGAGGAGTTCCTGAAGGCGGCGGCATAAAGTCGGTCGTCACCGGCCCATCAAGCTGGGGAGGTAAAGGGCGATTTTGGGGAAGATCGTCAGGACGACGGCGGTCAGGATGATCGAGACCAGGAACGGCGTCGCACCTTTGAAGATCTCCGCCATGGGGACATCCTTGGCAATGCCCGCCAGGGTATAGACGTTCAGGCCCACCGGAGGAGTAATTAAACCCGCTTCCATCATCAGAACCGCAACCACCCCGAACCAGATCGGATGGAAGTGCAGCGCGACGATGACCGGAAAGACCACCGGCAGCGTCAGCACCATCATGGACACCGCATCCAGGAAGCATCCGAGGGCAAAGTAGATTCCGATGATGATGGCCAGGACCACGTAGCGCGACACCTCGAGCCCCGCGATCCAGGCGGATACCGTGGTCGGGATGGTCGACAGGGCCAGGAAGTAGCTGAACACTGTGGCCCCGGCCACCAAAAACAACACCATGACGGTGATCCGGGTGGCCTCGAGCAGGCAGGAGACGATCGCGCGCCATGTCAGGCGCCCCTTGAGCAGAACGATGATAAAGAGCGCAAAGGCCCCCACGGCGCCGGCCTCGGTGGGGTTGATGAAACCGAGATAGATCCCGCCCATCACGATGAAGAATACCAGCGCGGTTTCCCAGATGCCCTTGAGCGCTGCGATTTTTTCCCTGAATGAAACCTTGTCCAGAGAAACCGGCGCCAGGGCCGGATTGATCTTGACCCAACCGACCACTACCGCCGCGTAAGCCGTTGCGAGCAACAGACCGGGCAGGATACCTGAAATCAGGAGCTTGCCGATGGACTGCTCGGTCAGCATGCCGTAGACGACAAATCCCAGGCTGGGAGGGATCAGAAAGCTGAGGGTACCGCCCGCTGCGACCACTCCCGTCGCCAGTCGCGGCGCATAACCGAAACGACGCATCTCGGGCAGCGCGATATTCCCCATGGCGGCGGCGGCGGCCACCGATGATCCGCTGACGGCGGCAAAACCGGCGCAGGCTGCGATGGTCGCCACCCCCAAACCTCCCGGCAGGCGGCGGAACCATTTATCGAATGTCACATAAAGCTCCCGCGTGATGCCGGCCGCTCCGGCGAAGCTTCCCATGATGATGAACAGCGGGATGATCGTGTAGGGGTAATGGGACGTAACGCCATAGAGTGTTTGTGCGACAATCGGCAGAGCTGCGGTCAGTGCGGAAAGCTTCCAGATCCCGAGAAAACCCACCAGCATCATCATGAAGGCGATGGGCATGCCCATCAGCAAGAGGACCATCAGCAGAACGGTCCCGAGAACGCCGACGATGATCGGATCCATTAGGGCCTCCCGGCGATTTTCAGCGCAGATGAGATGAAGTCCAGCAGAAGCTCCAGCCACAAAAGCAGGCCGCCGACCGCCACCAGCAGCTTGAACGGCCACTGGGGCACCCGCAGCTGGTCCGATACCGCTTTCTCGTGAATCCCCTCAAGATATCCCTGCCAGACCAGGATGGCGATGATCACGAGGCCGGCGAGGGTCGTCACGGCCTGAAGCACCGCCTGGGTCCTGGGCGAGTATCGGCTCGTCAGGAAATCGACGCCCACATGGCCCTTGACCTGCTGGGTGTAGGCCGCGCCCAGCAAGACGATCACGGCCAGCATGTACTCCGAAAGCTCGAACGTGCCGGGAATGGGCTTGTTGAAGAAAGACCGGCCCATCACGTCGCCCACGGTGAGCAGCATCAGCGGTATGGCCAGGAACATGCCGATAAAACAGGCCCCGTAGCTCGCCCGGTTGACCGCCTTGCGAAATCTCTCCAGCGTTTCCATGCGTTTCCTTAATCAGCCATGAAACAAACAGCCCCCTGCCGCCGGTTGCCCGGCGAAAGGGGGCTGTGTCGTCAATTACACCTTCTTGAACTCCGGCGGGCAGGCCACGACCTGGACGTTGCGCTTTTCGCATTCCTCGTTCATGATGGCGACGGCCTTCTTGGCCGGAAGACCCTTGGCCTCGAGGTCCGCCACCCATTTCCGGGTGACCTCCTGAAACTGTCCGTACCAGCGCTGGGCTTCATCCTTCGGAAGTTCGACCATTTTCACGCCCCCCTTGGTGATCTCCTCGATCAGCTTGGGGTACTCGCTGCGGGTGAGCCCGCCCGACGTCCGGAAGGGGTTGGTGCCCAGCTCCTCCACGATCTTCTTCTGGTCTTCGGGCAGCTTGTTCCAGGTGTTCATGTTCATGACCATGCCTTCGGAGACGCAGCCGAAGGTGGTCACGACGCCGAACTTGGCCACTTCATGCAGATTGAAGGCCAGGATGACGGGCGGGCAGGTGACGATGCCGTCGATCGTGCCGGTTTCGATGGCCATGTAGACGTCGCCCGGCGGCATGAAGACCGGCTCCGCGCCCAGCGCCTTCACGTAGTTGGTCTGGTGTCCGCCGGGGGTTCGGAGTTTCAGGCCCTTGAGGTCCCCCATCTTGGTGATGGGTTTCTTGGTCCAGATGTAGGACTGGATGCAGCCGTTGAGCTCGAGGACTTTGACGTCCTTGAACTCGTCCTTGAGAATGCGCTCATAGACGGCATTGCCGATGTCGACGGCGAGGTCTTTGCCGTCCACCCAGGCCGCGAGCGAAAGCACGTCGGTCAAGGGAAAGCGGCCCGGCGTGAAGGTGGCCGTGAAATAGCCCATGTCGGAGAGCCCCTTGGACACGATGTCGTAGTGTTCCGGAGCCTTGCCGAGCGCACCGCCGGCGTACAGGTTGTAGTCGAGGCTGCCGCCGCTTCTTTTCTTTATCTCATCGAGCATGGGCGTCCAGACGGTCTTGGTTTCACGGCTGAGCGGCGGATGCCAGGTGCTGAATTTGAGCTTGGTGGCTTCGGCCTGAGCCAGACGGCTGTCGTAAAGCCCCAGTCCCAACGCGGTACCGCCGACAACGACTCCCTTGAGAAAGTTCCTGCGGGTCAACTCTGCGCATTTTTCACACATGGGTCACCTCCTTGTCTATTGTTTATTGTAGACAGTTTTTATACGCGCCGAAAGCGGCTGTCAATAGTCATGGGCCGTTCGCGACAAAGCCGCGAGGCCTATCGAATGAAGCAGGCGCTGCCACCCGTGAGGGGCGCCGCCGGGATCGTCGCATCGAGGGGTTCTTCCCCGATCAGATCCGCGCGGATCTCATATCCGTATTGCTGCGCCAATCCGAGCCGCTTCACGATATCCAGGCCCGCGCGCAGGGCGCCGCCGGTCATGTTCAGATACGGTCTGCGCAGCCGGCCGGCCGGAAGGCCCAGCACCCGCGCC
>CAZEKN010000078.1:0-6984 GCA_964512755.1 uncultured Desulfatibacillum sp.
ACACCAGGCCGAACGTCAGCGGCCAGAGCAGCAGCAGACATAGCAGAACAATCACAATATACTTCAACGTGGAACGATGTTTATCTGCCTCGGTGAAGGCATCCATGGCGCGTCCTTGCGAAAATTTGGGTTGGCGTCGAATTTCGGGCAACTCTACGCACAGCGTCTTCTAAAGTCAACCGGCTTCGATCTTCGCGCAGCCACGTCCCGATGGTCTCAGAGCAGTTGAAATCCGCGGCCTTCTTGACATGCCGGCGCGGCATGGTAGGTTAATACGCCGCTGATCGACGGGGCTGTTTGGGCGGATGGAACGGTGCGGCAGGGTGATGGCCGCGTCGCCCCGCACCCAATTCAGATGGGTTCAATCGCCGGAGAAACGAAACAGATGAAATGGAACGGATGCGGGAAGCATAACATGGCAGGCGGCTTGTTTGCAGGCATTGCAGCGGTTTGCTGGATGCTGATTTCGGGATGTGCGGCGCTGGTGATCGGCGCAGGCGCGGGCACCGGGGCTTACACGTATGTCAACGGAGAGCTGGTGAGGTCCTATCCAGCCACGTACACCCGAACCATGGAAGTATGCACCCAGGTGCTGAACGATCTGAACATGCCGATCCGCGAGAAAACCTCGGACGGGGTTCGAACGACCATTGCCACCGAGCGTAAAGACGGAACTCCGATGACGCTCAAGATTACAATCGTCGGTTTGGACGTGACCGAGTTATCGGTGCGGACCGGGGTGGTCGGCTACTGGAACAGGGATCTTTCCCAGCAGTTCCACGAGTTCATTTCCCGGCGGCTGGTGCCGTGAAATCCCGTAGCGGAAGGTTTCGGTTCAGGGCGGCGACCTCTTCGTGCTCCAGGCGGTTGATGGCGCCGATATGCTTTTCCATGATCTGCCGTAGCACGGGGTCCATGAATCGGTGCAGGCTGTAGTTCGCCACAGCCTTAAAGCCGCGGCGCAGCTTATGGCCGCCGCCCATGCCGGGGTCGAACTGGCGGATACCGCTGGCAACGGCCCATTCGATCGGCCGGTAATAGCACGCCTCGAAGTGCAGGAATTCGACCTCGCGCGCACATCCCCAATAACGGCCGTAAAGATGCCCCGCCTTGGTCACCAGCAACGCCATGCCGATGGGGTCCCGCCGGCCGCCATCCGATGCCACGGCGAAAACGAGACGTTTTCGAAAGTGGTCCGGAAGCAGGGAAAAAAAATCTCCGGTCAGATACTTGCAGCCCCACGGGCCGAACTGGTCGTTGGTTCGGGTGTAGAACGCGTGCATGCGCTCATAAAAATCTCCCGGCATCTCTTCGCCGGCGACCATGTCCACGCGGACCCTTCGCTCGGCCAGCCGTCGACGCTCCCGGCGGATGTTGCGCCGCTGGTTGGCGTTGAAGCGCGAGAGGTAGTCATCGAAGCAGAGGAACCCTTCGTTTTCCCAGATGAAGCTCTGGTGAGCCCATGGGCAGAAGCCGCGGGTGGCGATATCTTCGGCCCACTGCGGATCCGCGAAATGATAGCTGCACCCGGCCAACCCGTGATGCCGGCAAAAACGCTCGGTTTCCGCCAGCATGCGGGTGGTCAGCTCGCCCTGGCTCATCCCGGGGGCCATTAAAAACCGGTAGCCGATCATCGGGGTAAAAGGGCTCATACCGACCAGCTTGGGATAATAGGGCCGGTTCAGCCGGCCGGCGACATCCGCCCAGGCATGGTCGAACACGAATTCGCCCGCGCTGTGCGTCTTGACATAAAGCGGCGCGGCGGCCACGAGCTCGCGGCCGGACCATACGGTAAGATGCCGGGGAATCCATCCGGTTTCCAGCCCGGCGCTTCCCGACACTTCCATCAGCTGCAGCCAGTCCCACTCCAGGAAAGGGGTCTGGAGAGGCTCCGCCAGCGCGTTCCAGCTCTCCCGGCTGACTTCCGAAAGGTGCTCCAGCCATCTGAATTTCAGACTCGAATGCGGCATGGCATTCGCTTTCCTGCGGCAGCTTGTTTTAATGGGGCTTGCTGATATTAAAAGATATGGCGCTACGGTGCAATTCCAAGGGAGAAGAGAGCCCGGCGGGAAAAGTTTCCCGGCCGGGCCGCGGGCATCCGCTAAACTCGCTTTTCAGGTCGCAGCCGCTCCAATCAGCGACGCGCGCATCGCATCCTACTGAAGGAAGCCGCTGTTGACGACATTAACGGGACGGCCGTCCATAAAGGCTTGGATGTTCGTCACGGTCGTATTCATCAGGTTCTGGCGCGCGGTGGCGGTCGCCCAGGCGATATGGGGGGAGATCAGGCAGTTGTCGGCCTTCAGCAGAGGATTCTCCGGCCGGACCGGTTCGACCGAAACCACGTCGACGGCCGCCCCGGCAATTCGGCCGCTGTTCAACGCTTCGGCCAGGTCCTGTTCATTGACCAGCCCGCCGCGGGACGCATTGATCAGAAAGGCGCTTTTTTTCATGAGGCCAATAAGGCTGCGATCCACGAAGCCCCTGTTCTGATCGTTCATCAAGCAATGCAGGCTCACCACATCGGCCTGGCTGAACAGCTCTCTCAAGGATGTGTAATTGAAATTCGAGAATCCGGGCGGCGCCTGCTGGACAGGGTCGAACGCCAGCACGTCCATCCCGAAAGCATTAGCCAGCGCCCCCACCCGTCGGCCGATGCGGCCGAAGCCGACAATGCCGATTTTCTTGCCGCTCAACAGAATCTGAGGAGTGTTCCAGAAGCACCAGTCCGGAGACGTTTGCCACTGCCCCGATTTCACGGCCCGGTCGTGAGCTTCCACGCGGTGGCAGAGCGCCAGCAGCAGCGCGAAAACGAACTGGGCCACCGAGTCCGTACCGTACTCCGGAACATTCGAAACCGGAATCCCGCGCTGCCCGGCGGCCGCGACATCCACCATGTCGTAGCCGGTCGCCGTGACCGCGATGAATCGGAGAATGGGCAGTTGATCCAGCGTTGCCCGTGAAAGCGGCACCTTGTTCGTAAGCAAAATCTCGGCCGACCGAGCCCGCTCGACGATATCGGGCGTGGCGGTCCGGTCGTAAACCTCCAGTTCGCCGATCGCTTTCAGGGGTTCCCAGGACAGGTCCCCGGGGTTCAGCGTATAACTGTCCAGCACCACTATTTTCATGTCGCACCCCTCATCGGCGCGCTGGCGCTTCCTTCTGAAGAAGTCTTTTCGTCAGATCGATGCTTGAGCCGGCATCCGCGCCGTAACCGTCGGCGCCGATGTCCCGGGCGAACTTCTCGTTGACCGGAGCCCCACCCACGATGACCTTTACTTTGGCCCGCAGGCCGTGGGCCGTTAGCCGATCGATGACTTTCTTCATTTCAGGCATGGTGGTCGTCAGCAAGGCGGACATCCCCAAGACGTCCGGCCGGTGCTGTTCGACCTTGGCCACGAAATCCTCCGTCGAAATGTTGATGCCGAGGTCGATCACTTCGAAACCGACCCCCCGCAGCATGGTTGCGACCATGTTCTTGCCGATGTCGTGCAAATCGCCGCGCACGGTGCCGAGCAGGATCTTGCCGCTCGCCTCCTTCTGCTCCTTCGCCAGATGCGGCTCAAGCACCCCCAGGGCGACGTTCATCGCTCGAGCCGATAACAACACTTCCGGGATGAACACCGTCCCGTCGCGGAATCGCCCGCCGATCACCTCCATGGCGGTGAGCATCCCGCGGTTGAGGACGTCCTTGGCCGGAATGCCTCGATCCAGGAGTTGCTGGACATGGGCCTTGATGTCGGCGTCGTTGCCGGCGAGCACGTCGGCATGCACGGCCCGGAAGACGTCGTCGGGAGCCTCCGCGGGGGCGGCGCGTTCGCGGGCCGCCCTCATCTGCGCCTCCGTCAACGGCCGCGCTGCGCCGGCCTCGAGCGGCAGCCGGCCTTCCCGCTCGACGCGCTCTGCGACCAGCGCCAGCCGGTCGAAGTCGGCATTAGGGGGCGTGGTGTCGGCGACCGATAGAATGATGCGCCGGCCGGGCGCCACGGCTTTGAAGAAATGGTCTAGGTAGGTCCTGAGATCGTCCAGGCTGGCCGTGGCCGGCGAGAGCATGGATTGGATCAACCCGCCCATGATCGTCAGCTTGCCGGATTTGGACCAGCGCTCGTAATAGGTCTCGATCGGCAGCTTGGTCATGGGCGCGCAGCACACCGCCTCGGCCACATCCATGCCGGAATCGGCGATCAGATCGATCAGACCCTGGTTCTCGCCGTCGCAGTGGCACACCACCAGTTTGCCCCTGGAAGACAGGTACTCCGACGCCTTGCGCAGCCAGGGGCTCAACTCTTTCTCGAAGTACGGCGGGTAGGTGATCATGTCGTCGTAATTGGCCCCCCACAGGACGGCTTCCGCCGGCGAATCGCCCACCACTTTCAGGATTTGGTCGTAGACCCAGCCGATGGCCTCGGCCAGCCGGTGCATCGGCTGGTGGTGATCGTTGTAATGGAAAAAGAATTCGGTGGCATCCAGGAAATCCCGCTGAATGTGGTGGACGGGCGAGGCCGAAAATGTGCCCATCATCACGGCCACGCCGTCGTCGCCGACGCGCTGCTGCCAGGCCCGGTAACGCTCGTAGTCGGGGGTCACGGTGATGTTTTCGAAGATGTAGGCCCAGATCTCGTAGTCCTCGAGCCGCCGGATGGCGTGCTCCTGCACCCAGGTGATGGAGACGCCCGCGTTGCGCATCTCCTCGTTGATTACTTCCTTGGTGCTGACAACCCCCTTGGGGGTGTGGTACTCCACCCGGGTGGCCTCCTCTTCGCCCTGCCGGGTTTTTTGAACGTTCAACCGGACGTTCGGCGAGAAGTTGATCCTATAACCGTTCTCCTTGAGGCTGTAGAGGCCGATGCCCCGGGTCACGTTTTCCTGGGGGTCGACCACTTCCAGCAGCTCCGGAATGACCTTGTGCAGGGCCCAGCCTTCGGCCCGGGCGATCTCGTCGGCCGTGCGCCCCTGGTGGCGCTTGGGCAGCGCGCCCCGGTAGGCGTTGGAATTGTACCAGAGATCGAAGCGCGGGGTGTAGGGAAGCATGTCCGGGGTTTCGCCCCGCATGGCGGCCAGGATGCGTTCTTTCTTGGTCATCTTGCATGACTCCTAGATTGAAGCGGAATTTGACGCGGCAGGAATCTTCGACCAGCCTTTGATCTCAGGCCGCTTGAACGCAGCCCATGCCGGCGTTTCCGAAGAGCGGGGCAGTGGCCTGCTGCTCAGGCGTTGGCCCCCGCGAACCGGCGCGCCAGTTCAACGGCCTCGGCGGCGTTGGCGCCGTAGCCGTCGGCGCCGATCTTGGCGGCAAAGACCTGGTCCACCGGCGCGCCGCCCACCAGAACCTTGATCCGGTCACGCAGCCCCTGGGCCTTGAGCTCGCCGATGACCTTCTGCATCTCCGGCATGGTGGTCGTGAGCAGCGCGGAGAGGCCCAGGATGTCGGGCTTAAGCGCCCGGACCTGGTCGACCAGCTTGTCGGCGCTGAGGTCCACGCCGAGGTCGATCACCTGGAACCCGGCGCCCTCGAGCATCATGGAAACGAGGTTCTTGCCGATGTCGTGCAGGTCGCCCTTGACCGTCGCCATGATGACGGTCCCCCGGGACCGGTTTTCGCCCCCGGCCAACCGCGGCTTGACCACTTCGAGGCCGGTCTTCATGGTCATGGCCGCGACGAGCATCTCCGGCACGAAGATCTTGCCTGAGCCGAAGTCTTTGCCCACCACGTCCATGGCCGCGATGAGGGCGTCGTTGATGATCGTTCCGGGGTCAAGCCCCAGGTCCAGGGCCTGCTGAACGAGCCCTTTGATCTCTGCATGCTTGCCGCCGATGACGGCGTCCCGGATGGTGTTCAGGTGGTCGACCATCGCCAATAGTCCTCCTTATTTGATCGCGATGGGGTAGCTGCCGTGCTTCAGGCAGGCCTCCCGCATCGCCAGGTAGTTTTCATACTTTGCCCAGTTCGGCACCGAATTGCCCGAACCCAGCGCAAATCCACCGCCGGGCGCCGCATCGCGCAGCAGCTCCTTGACGCGGGCCTCGATCTGCGACGGCGAGGCGCTGCGCAGAAGCTCGTTAGACACGTTGCCGATCAAACAGATCCGATCGCCCCACTGCTTCTTGACTTTGGCCATGTCCATGCAGGACGGGTCGATGGGCTGGATCACGTCCAGTCCCATGGCAATGAGATCGTCCATCAGCACGCTGAGATCGCCGTCCGAATGCATCAGGAAGATGCGGTTGTTCTCGTGGCACCGGTCGCCCACTTTCTGGTACCAGCTGAAGACGTGTTTCTTGAGAGCCGCCGGCGAGATCATCGGGCCCGTGCCGAAGGCGATGTCGTCCACCACCCAGACTCCGGCCACATGGTCCATGCCGAAGATGGTTTCGAGCGCCTTGAACTGGATGGTCGCCACACGCTCGAAGACTTCGGCCACGAACGATTCGTCCAGCACCAGCTTCAGCGCGAAGTTGTTGAACCCCATCAACATCCAGGTCAGGGTGAAAATCTTGCCGGAGATGGCGATCACCTTCATCCCCTCGGGAAGGAGGTCCTTTACGGCGTGAAGCTTGCTGAAGTCGATGTCGGCCGCCGCCTCCCAGGGGAACTTGTCCAGGTCGGGCCGCTCATGGATGAAGCTTGTCATCTCTAGATTCCAGGCCTTGGGGTCGGTGGTGCCGGGCTTCTCCCGCAGCACCATCTCCTTGAGCACCCGGGTGATCTTGGACTCCTCGGTGACCTTGCCCGGCGACATCATGCTCACAGTGATCGGGATGAAGTCATAGCCGGCCCTGGACCAGAACTCCACCTGGGCCGCAAGGTCGTCGACGGCCACCGGCCGGCCCAGGAATTTGCCCTGGATGGAGTAGTCGATCAGGATTTCCCCCAGCGGCACGCGGTCGGTCTCCTGGTGGCGGACGGCCGCTAGGAAACGATTGAAATCAGGCTTTAAATCCATCTGTGACCTCCCTGCATAATAGGATTCAGGGTTCGGGGTT
>CAZEKN010000078.1:7084-9120 GCA_964512755.1 uncultured Desulfatibacillum sp.
TTCAGTATCCCGCCTGGACCGCTTCTACGATAGCTCTGAGGTTCGCGAGCGGCGTGGAAAGCGGGATGGCGCACTCCGGGCCGATCAAGTGCACGCCGGACTCGATGGCGTAGCGCGCCTGCCGGTAAACGTCCTCCGGTGTGCCCTGTAGCAGCGCCTGGGGGTTGTTGACGTTGCCGACCAGGGACACAGTGTCACCGATGCGGCGCACGGCCTCCCGGGAGTCTACTTGCCATTCGAAGTGATAGGCATCGACGCCGGAACGCGCGAAAAGCTCCAGCCGGTCCGAACAGTTGCCGCAGACGTGCAGGATGATGGGCCCGCCGGTCTGGGCGGTGATCTCCTGATGGATCGGCAGCAGGTACTGTTCGTAATGGTGCGGCCCCACCAGGTTGCGGGTGGCGTGGTCGGCCAGGACCACGATATCGGCCCCGGCCGAAAACTGCGCGTTGATGAAGGCGATGGTGACCGGCATCAGCTGCCGCAGCATCTTGGTCACCTTGGCGGTCTCGCCCATGCCGACCGCCAGCAGGAAGTTCTGGGTACCGACCATATGGTAGGACATGGTCCAGGGCCCCATAACCTTGCCGATGACGGCGGCCCGCCCGCCCACGTGCCGGCGCAGGATGGCGATCGCATCCAGCACCACCCGGCAGGCGGGCTTCTCGAGGAAATCGGTCGGGATCTCGACATCGGCGAAATCCGCATTGGGGAACTCCTTCACGTCCGGCATCCGGTCGCGGTCGCCCCAGTCGACCCGCGCCCCCAGCGCGGCGGCCTCCTGGACCACGGAATACTCGGGCATGACCGTGTCGAAGCCGGCCACTTCGTGCCCTGCGAGAGCCAGCTCCGCCATGGCGTTCGCGTTCAGATGCGCGTCGGGGAAGGTCACGCCGGCCTTGTCCATCAGCCCGTGGCAGGCGATGGAGGTGGGGTTGCCCGCCGCCGGCCGCGGTCCGCGCCGACCCCCGAACATGGCGGACATGACCAGGTTGCGCGAGTTGAGCTTCATTTGGCTTTGGACCTCCGCGGTTGAGGTTTGCGATGGATGAAATTGAACCCACATAGGGTTCTTTGCTGAAGATCGATCCCGAGGTTGGTCTCGATGCGCCCCACCACATCGAACAGGTGCCGCACCATCTCGCGTTCGGCCCGGTCTGCATCGCGGTCCGCGATGGCCTTGGCCACGCGCTCGTGAAACTCCATGGCATCTTCGACGGCCCCCGGCAGCTGGGCCACCTCGCCGATGAAGCGCTGCAGCATGTCATGGATGGTCTGCAGGAACTTGAGCAGCACGCGGTTGCCGCAGATCGTGGTCAGCTCCAGGTGAAACGCGGCGTCATAATTCGTAAACTCGTTGATGTCTCCGCGCCGGAGCGCCCGGCGCTGATGCTCGAGCGTGGTCCGCAGGCGCGCGATATCCTCGGCGCCGGCACGGGCCACGGCCAGCCGGACGGCGTTGCGTTCGATGCAGATGCGCGCCTCGATGAACTCGCGGACGCTCAAGGGGTCGAGCAGGAACTGCCCTCTCAAAGAGCTGAGATATCCGCCGGGAGAGGGGGATTCGACCACCGTGCCCACCCCTTGCTGCGATGAGAGCAGCCCCATGGCGGACAGCTGGTTGACGGCTTCCCGGAGGGTGTTGCGGCTGACCCCGAACTGTCGGGCCAGCTCCTCCTGCGGCGGCAGCTTCTGGCCGCGCCGGTACTGCCCGGTGGCGATCATTTCGTATAGCGCCTCGAACACCTTGGAGGTCGCCGAGGATTTTTGGATCGGACTCACGTCCATGGGAAGAACACCTTTTTCTCTACGCGGCGGTCATCGCCTCCAGCACCGGCCGCAGGCCCTTGAGTTCGCCGTCGTTGCCGAAGGGCAGCGCAAAGCTTTCTGCCGAAACGGTCAACCCTTTTTCCCGCGCTTCGGCGGCCAGGACGGACGAGACCGCTATCCGCCTCAAATCCGAGGTGTTGATGATCCAGGCCAGGCGCACGCTTTGCGCGTTCCATAATCCGATCGATCGGAGGGCCGCCTCGAGT
>CAZEKN010000079.1:0-3097 GCA_964512755.1 uncultured Desulfatibacillum sp.
GCGTTGCCGGAGATGTAGGTCTGGCGGCTGGCGGAGGTGGCGCCGGCATTGGTGGTGTACTTGGTGTCGGCGGCAACCAGGCGGATATCCTGGGCCTCCAGACCGAGCACTTCGGCCGCGATCTGCGAGAGCACGGTGGAGGACCCCTGGCCGATGTCGGCGCACCCGGTGAACAGCGTGACGGCGCCGTCCAGGCTCATCTCCATCCGCGCCGTCGAGGGGTTCTGGACGCCGGTGTTGCCGATCCCATACCACATGGCACCGATCCCCATCCCGCGCTTCTTGTAAGGGGCGGCCGGCGCGGCGGCCGCGATTCTGCGGGCCTCCTCGTAGTGCGGCCGGATCGCGCTCAGGCAGTCGCCGATGCCGACGCTGGCCGAAAGCACCTGGCCCGTCGCGGTCGTCGATCCGACCCGCTGGGCGTTGAGCAGACGGATCCCCAATGGGTCCAGCCCCAAGTCCTGGGCGTGCAGGTCGATCTGGCTCTCGTGGGCGAATGCGATCTGGGGCGTGCCGAATCCGCGCATGGCGCCGCAGAAGGGGTTGTTGGTGTAGACGCCGTAGCTGATGATATCCGCGTTTTCGATTTCATAGGGGCCGGTGGCGTGCACCGGGGCGCGGTTGGCGACCGCCGGGCCGTAGGAGGCATAGGCGCCCGTATCGCAGATGATCGTCGCCTGCATGGCGAGCAGGCGCCCGTTCTCGTCGGCGCCGGTCTTCATGCGCATGACGAGGGGATGACGCTTGGCCGTGGCGAGGTAGGCTTCCTCGCGCGAGTAGACGAAGCGTACCGGCCGCTTGAGATGGTAGAGGGCCAGCCCGATGAAGCCCTGCACGTTCAGGTCGAGCTTCGATCCGAACCCGCCGCCGGTGGCGGCCTGTATGATCCGGACCTTTTCGTCGGCCAGTCCCAGAACGGTCACGACATCCTTGTGGTCGTAGTGGGGGTTCTGGGTAGATGCGTATATGACCAGGGTGCCGTCGTTGTCGACGAACCCGGCCCCGGCATCGGGCTCGAGGTAGTTGTGTTCGATGAACGTTGTCCGGTAGGTCTTCTCGATGACGCTCTTGCAGCGGGCGAAGGCTCTTCCGGCATCCCCCCGGCGAATGGTCCGCGTCGTCATGATGTTGCTCTTGGCGTGCACCCGGGGGGCATCCTCGGCCATGGCCGTTTCAGGGTCGAAGACCGCGGGCAGGTCGCGGTAGGCGACCTCGATGGCCTTCAGAGCCTCCTCGGCGGCGGCTTCGGTTTCGGCGGCCACCAGCGCCACCGGGTCACCGATGCAGCGTACCTTGTCCGCCGCCAGGATCGGCTGGTCCTTGACGATGATGCCGGTCAGGTTTTTCCCGGGGACGTCTTTGGCAGTGAATACCGCCACCACCCCTTTCAGCGCCCGCGCCTTTTCCACATCGATGCTCACGATCTCGGCGTGCGGGCGATCGCTGCGCAAAGCCTTGAGGGTCAGCGGCGCGTTCAGTTCGATGTCCGCGCTGAACAGGGCCGTTCCCGTGACTTTTTCCCTGGCGCCGATGCGGGGGATGCTCCGGCCGATGCAGTGGCGAGTGTTCGTCATGTCTTCACCAGTGGAGTCAGCATCCGCACGAATAGCCCCTGGATGGCAGCCTCTTTGTATTCGGTCGACGGCCGGCGGCCGGTGATGGCGACGGTGCGTTCGGCGAGGATTTTTCCGGCTTCCCAGATCCGCTGTGCGCTGGGCTGCCGGCCGAGGAGATGATCTTCGACCTCCGGCAGGCGCTGAGACGTGGGCGTGCAGGAACCCAGTGCAAACCGCAGAAAAGAAATTTTCCCGTCCGGCTCCTGGCGCGCCATGGTGGCAGCATTGATGCGGGCGATGGCCAGTGCCTGACGGCGTCCGATTTTCTGAAAGTCGGCGAATGTGACATCGGAAGCCGGCCGAAGGATGAACCGGATGATGATCTCGTCCGACGGCAGCGCGCAGGAATAAGGCCCGGACGCGATGTGCTCCACCGAGACCTCGCGTCGGCCGTTCTTGCTCGCCAGCACCGCCCGGGCCTCGTGAATGATCAGCGGCGGCACAGTGTCTCCGCAGGGCGAACAGTGGGCCACATTGCCGCCGATGGTGGCAACATTGCGGATCTGCTGGCTGGCGAAAGTGAAACTGCATCGACGCAACGCGGGCGCGTGCCGTTTCAAGACATCGGAAGACCGAATTTCGGAAAGCGTGACGCCGGCACCGACGCTAAGTTCCTCCGGCGTGAGGGCGATGCCCTTGAGCTCGGGCAGCCGGCTCACATCCAGAATGAAGTCAGGCTGGGCCGTGCCGCTGCGCAGATCGATAACCAGATCGGTGCCGCCGGCCAGGATCCTGGTGCGAGGGCCGTTCCGATGGAGATGCTCGATGGCCTCGTCAAGGTTTTCCGGCCGGATGTATTGCGAGTGGCTCATGGTCGATCCTTGCTCGAGGAGCGGGCCGCGGCCACTTCGATGGAGGCGAAGATCTGCTGGTAGCCTGTGCAGCGGCAGAGGTTGCCGGCAATGGCCGTGGCGATGTCCGCCCGCGACGGCGAGGGGTTTTCCTCGAACAGGGCTTTGGTGCTCATGAGAAGGCCGGGAGTGCAGAACCCGCACTGGACGCCGTGGCGGTCGACAAACGCGTCCTGGACGGGGTGCAGGGCCTCCGGCGTTCCCAGCCCCTCGACGGTCTCGACCGCGCGGCCGTCGAGCTGGGCCGCCAGCATCAGGCACGAGTTAACCGCTTTGCCGTCGACGATGACCGTGCAGGCGCCGCACTCGCCGACCCCGCAGCCCTCCTTGGTACCCTTCAGTTTCAGAACATCCCGGATGAGCCTGAGCGCAGTGGCGTCGGCCGTGAACTCAGCCGATCTCGGCTGGCCGTTCAGAACGAATTGGATCCGGACGAATGGTGATTCCATAGGACCTCTCCCGATTTGTTCAAAGGAACCCTTTTATGGAAAATCGAAAGGCGAGTCAACCGGCCTGCGCGACCGAATCCGTCCGGCCCTCCTTGAAAAAACGCGC
This sequence comes from uncultured Desulfatibacillum sp., assembly GCA_964512755.1. Lineage (GTDB taxonomy): Bacteria > Desulfobacterota > Desulfobacteria > Desulfobacterales > SpSt-501 > SpSt-501. The sequence goes on from CAZEKN010000079.1 coordinate 3,023, forward strand.
AGCCGAGTTACGTTAGCCTGACGGACGGGTTGAAATTAAGCCTTTTTGGGTGGGAGCGGCATCCTGCCGCGATGA
>CAZEKN010000079.1:3197-9091 GCA_964512755.1 uncultured Desulfatibacillum sp.
CCCATGTTTCTCACAAGAGTGGTCATGATCGCCGGTTTCATCTTGGGATGCACCACGGCGCCGCAACCGCCGCTCGAAACAGTGCCCATGGTCGACCTGAGCCGCTATGTCGGCCGCTGGTACGAAATTGCCAGCTTTCCAACCTGGTTCCAGAAAGACTGTATCGGATCGACCGCTGACTACACCCTCCGGCCGGACGGGGACATCGACGTCCTAAATCAATGCCGCAAGGCTCCGGACGACGCGCTGGATTCGGCCCGGGGCCGGGCCTGGGTGACGGACCCTGCGACAAACGCCAAGCTTAAGGTCCAGTTTTTCTGGCCGTTCCGCGGGGACTACTGGATCATCGACCTCGGCCGCGATTACGACTATGCCGTGGTGGGCCACCCGAGCCGCGACTACCTCTGGGTCCTCAGCCGAACGCCTCGGATGGACGACGGGCTCTACGACCGCATCCTGGAGCGGGTGCGGCAGAAAGGCTACGATCCAAGCCGGCTCGTCAAGACCCGTCCGCCCGGCTGAGGTCCGCCAAATTTGCATACCGGAATCGCATGGGGTATACTTTCCTTGCTTCCAGTTTCGATTCGATCCGGGATAAGACCATGGAATTTCAGCCTCAATACTGGCACTGGGTGGTATTCGGGATGCTCCTGATCATCGCCGAACTCTTCGTCCCGAGCTTCACCGTCTTTTGGTTCGGGCTGGCCGGCCTCATCGTCGGCGGCGTGCTCCTGGTGGCCCCCGCGACGACCTTCAAGTGGCAGCTGTTCCTGTGGGCGTTGGGCTCCGGTTGCATGACTTATCTCTGGTTCAAGCTGTTCAAGCCCCTCATGGCCGACCGCACCAAGGCCGGGATTTCGCGCGAGGCCATCCTGGGGGAAATCGGCCAGGTGATCCACTCCCCGGAGGAGGACCGGCGCGGAACGGTGCGCTTCACGACACCCCTGCTCGGCGCGGAGGAGTGGCCGTTCATCTGCGAGCAGAAAGTGGCAGCCGGGGACCGGGTGGCCGTTGCCGACATATCCGGAAACACACTGATTGTTACAAAACGTTGACTCCAGCGCCGGTTGGATTTTTCGTCGAATCACCCCCTCAACCCGCCCGGAATAAGGAAGGAGATCTCACATGCCCGAGATGGCCATCACCATTGTCTTTGTGGTCCTGGTGCTGATCACCATCACGCTGGGGGTGCGGATTGTGCCCCAGGGGAGCAAGTACGTCGTCCAGCGCCTCGGCAAGTACCACAAAACCCTGCTCCCGGGGTTGAACATCATCGTGCCTTACATCGATACGGTCGCCCACAAGGTCACCACCAAAGACATCGTGATGGATATCCCCTCCCAGGAGGTGATCACGCGGGACAATGCGGTCCTGATCGTGAACGCCATTGCCTACATCAACATCGTATCGCCGGAAAAGGCGGTTTACGGTGTCGAGAACTATATCCTCGCCATTCAGAACCTGGTCCAGACTTCGCTGCGCTCCATCGTGGGCGAGATGAACCTGGACGATGCGCTGTCCTCCCGGGACCATATCAAGGCCAAGCTGAAGACGGCCATATCGGACGACATTTCCGACTGGGGGATCACGCTGAAAACCGTGGAGATCCAGGACATCAAGCCCTCGGACACGATGCAGAAGGCCATGGAGGAGCAGGCCGCGGCGGAGCGCGCGCGACGCGCCATGGTGACCCGTGCGGACGGCCAGAAGGCCGCCGCCGTTCTGGAAGCCGAGGGTCGCTTCGAGGCCTCCAAACGCGATGCCCAGGCCAAGGTGGTGCTCGCCGAGGGCACCCAGCGTGCCATCCAGAAGGTAACCGAAGCCATCCAGCAGAACGAGCTTCCGGTCGTCTACCTGTTGGGCGAAAAATACGTGGATGCCCTCAGCAGCATGTCCGCCTCGCAGAACGCCAAGGTGATCGTGATGCCGGCGGACATCCCTGCGGCGGTGCGGGGCATCATGAGCGGCCTGAAGTAGCACTGCCTATGACAGGCGATCTTGCCAGCGGACCACTTTCCACAAAGATGGAGACCCGCGTTTTCATCAGACCCGTTCAACGGCACCACGAGATCGAAGCCTGCGCGCGGATGATGGCGGCCTCCGACCCGTGGCTCACGCTGCGGTATGATTATGCGGCGTCTCTCCGGGCGCTCACACGTCCTGGAAAAGAAATCCATCTGGCCGTCAGCGGCGGAGAGGTGATCGGTTTCATCCTGCTGAACCTGAAAGGAGCCTTCGTCGGCTACCTTCAGTCGATCTGCGTGGCACCTGCGCGCAGAGGCCAAGGCGTCGGCCGCAGGCTCGTCGCGTTTGCCGAGGAGCGGGTCTTCCGGGAATACCCCAACCTGTTCATCTGTGTTTCGTCCTTCAACGTCGGCGCCCAGCGGTTTTACCGGAACCTGGGCTATGAGGTGGTTGGGGAACTCAAAAATTTTCTCGTGGACGGCCACTCCGAAACCCTGCTCAGAAAAACCACTGGTTCGCTGGCGGAGTTCCGCAGGAAGCAGGCGACGGCCTGAGGGCCGCCTCAAAGAGCCAGCCGCCCGCGCTTGTCAACGGCGGGCGGCGAGGCTTTCCTCCGAAAATAACATTTTGATCATCTTCAAGTCATCCTGCGGTGAGCTTCCACGGTTATCATCCGGCCCAGTCAGACGAAATCATTGCGTTGAGAGCGACTTAACCCATTCAAGGAGGCAATCGGATGAAAAACGGTTTATTCAATAAAATGGGAACGGGGACGGCCGTTGCACTGGCGGCCATGTCTATTTGGGGGTTTTGTTTTACTGCTCCTTCAGAGGCCAAGGACACGACAGCGTCCGACACGAAGTACCAGATGGTGCTTCCAAATTTTTCCGCACTGGCCAAGCAGGTGCAGCCGGGCGTCGTCAATATCCGCACGGTCAAAACCACGAAAGAGGGCGGGCCGGTGTTTCGGCACTTTTTCGGCAATCCATTCGGCAACCGCGACCCATTCGGCAACCGGGATCCCTTCGGCGAGGGCGGCCCTGGGCGGGAGTTCAAGCAACGCAGCCTGGGCTCCGGGTTCATCATCGACCGGGAGGGCTTCATCGTGACCAACAACCACGTGGTCGAAAACGCCGACCAGATCAAGGTTCGGCTGGCCGACGAGCGCGAATTCGATGCCAAGGTCATCGGTCGCGATTCGAAGACCGACCTGGCCTTGATCCAGATCGAGGGGGCCAAGGACCTGTCGCCGCTCAAGGTAGGGGATTCCGAAAGACTGGAGGTCGGAAGCTGGGTGCTCGCCGTCGGCAGCCCCTTCGGGCTCGAGCAGACGGTCACGGCCGGCATCGTCAGCGCCAAAGGGCGCTTCATCGGGGCGGGTCCCTACGACGACTTCATCCAGACCGATGCGTCCATCAACCCCGGCAACAGCGGCGGGCCGCTCTTGAACATGAACGGCGAGGTTATCGGCATCAATACGGCCATCGTCGCCCAAGGACAGGGCATCGGCTTCGCCATTCCGGTGAACCTGGCGCAGACCATCATCGCGCAGCTCAAGGAGCGCGGCAGCGTTACGCGGGGCTGGATGGGGGTCGGTATTCAAGATTTGACAGCGGAGCTGGCGCAGTACTACGGTCTCAAAGACCAGAAGGGCGTGCTGGTGACCCAGGTCTTCCCGGGGGATCCGGCCGATAAGGCCGGCATCAAGACCAAGGATGTCATCATCGCGGTGGACGGCAAGCCGGTCGGAACCGGCCGCGAGCTGTCGTCGGCCGTAGCCGGGATGCCGGTCGGCAAAGAAGTTCCGGTCAAAATCCTGCGCAACGGCCAGGAGCAAACCGTGAAGGTGCAGCTGGCCGAACGCAAAGAAACCGAGCAGGAGGTCAAAGCCTCGGCATCGGAAACCGATGAGCTGGGTATCCGCGCCGTCGATCTCAATCCTGAGGCCGCGCGCCGCTTCGGAATCGACGAGAACGAGAAGGGCGTCCTCATCGCGGCGGTGAAACCCGGCAGCAAGGCCGACCAGGCCGGCTTGCAGCAGGGGGACATCGTGAAGGAGGTCAACCGGGTCGCGGTTCAGTCCGTCAACGAGCTGAACGCCGAGTTCGGGAAAGCCAAATCCGGGGATTCCGTCCCGTTCCTGGTCAAGCGCGGCGCCACGGGTTTCACCGTCATCAAGGTCACAAAATAGTGCTCCATACAAGAACGGGCGCGCCGCCTGCCAGGGCGCGCCCGTTCTCAATCCCGCCAATCGGGCCCTTCCCGGAAAAACCGTTCCACCGTTTCAAGGTAGTGCGGCAGCTTGAAGGTATGGTTGATCTGTTTTCCAAGCGTCTGCCCGTTCGTGAACGCGCCGGCGAAGTATTTCCAGAAGCCCTTCATGCGATCCAGCAAATGGCCCGGTCCGCAGAGTTTTTCCTGGTAGCGCGTGAAGAGGTCCTCGTAGAAGGACTTGAATTTCTCCACCCTGCCGGAGACGGAGTCCTCTCCGTTCTTGATGACGGCCGGCAGGAAGGGGTTTGACAGCGCACCCCGGCCGATCATCCAGGCCGCGACGCGCGGGAAACGGTCTTCCAGTGCGAGGAAACCCCGCCGGTCGACGATGTCGCCGTTGTAGATGATTCGGTGACGGCTCTGGTCCAAACAGGCCTGAAACGCGTCGAGGTCCGGAGCCCCGCCGTACATCTGCCGGGCGGTGCGCGGGTGGATGGTGATCGCCTTCAGGGGGTAGCGGTCGAGGATGGGCAGCAGCTTGAAGATTTCATCGGAACGGTTCCGGCCCAGGCGCATTTTAATCGAAAGCCAACCGGGCAGCGCACGCAGGGTTTTGTCGAGGAATTCGTCCACCTGTTCGGGAAACGGCAGCAGGCCGGAACCGCGGCGTTTCTTGGTCACCGGCCGGAACGGGCAGCCCAGGTTCCAGTTTACCTCCGCATAGCCCATCTCGAAGAGCCGCCGGGCGAGGAAGACAAAATCATCGGCGTTGTTGCCCAGGATCTGGGGTTCGATGGACACGCGCGTGTTGTGGTGCGGCAGGAGGTCCTGGACATGTTTTTCGGTAAGCCGGTCGGCGGCCACCGTGGTGACAAATGGAGTCAGGGCGGCGTCGAAGCCGTCGAAGTGCTCGGCGAAGGTGTTGCGAAAGACCGCATCGGTAAAGCCTTTCAGCGGAGCCAGGATCAGTCGAGGAGTTCGGCAATCGGGAGACATATCGCAACTATAACGGCGGGGATGCGTCAAGTAAAGCTGCCCGATGAGGCAATCGGGCATGGTTTGCACCCGGATGGGAAATGCAGTATGAGTCGCTGCATATGAATTCAGCCCGCAACCAGCCGGAAGCGGAGGACAAGGCCCAGCGATGGTCGGCGCTGCTCGTGGCCGCCTTGAGCTCCTTCCTGACCCCTTTCATGCTTTCCTCCGTCAACCTTTCTCTGCCCGCCATCGGCGATCATTTCAAGGCGGATGCGGTGTTGCTGAGCTGGGTGGCGACCGCCTACCTGGTGGCCGCCGCCGTGGCGCTGGTTCCCGTCGGCAAGCTGGCCGACATCCACGGGCGCAAGAAAGTCTTTATTTGGGGCATGGTTCTTTTCACCTTGACCTCTCTTCTTGCGGGGCTGGCGTGGTCGGCGGCGGCGCTGATCGCCTTCCGGGTGGTCCAGGGGGTCGGGGTTGCCATGATCTTTGCCACGGGGATCGCGATCGTGACGTCGGTATTCCCCCTGGCCGAGCGCGGCCGGGTGCTCGGCATCACCGTGGCCGCCGTATACTCCGGACTGGCCTGCGGTCCGTTTGCCGGCGGCTGGCTGACCGAGACGTTTTCCTGGCGCAGCGTATTTTTGTTCCCGGCTCCTCTCGGCCTCGGGCTGGTTCTGGTTACGCTCTGGAAGCTCAAGGGGGAGTGGGCCGGCGCCCGCGGGGAACCCTTTGAC
>CAZEKN010000080.1:0-9075 GCA_964512755.1 uncultured Desulfatibacillum sp.
CGTGAACAGAGCCGCGCGGTTGCCGGGCCGGGCGAACAGGAAGCGCAGGTCGCCGTCCAGGTAGTGCGGCCGCCGCAGACGCACGGCTGTGAGGAGCTCGCGCGTCCGGGGCCGTGCGGCAGGCTCGAAGAAAACGATTTCCAGAGGCGTAAACGGGTTGTCGGCGGTGACGATCGCCAGGACGCTTTTCAAGTAAGCGGCGCCGACGCCGGCTCCCACCAGCAGCTGGTAGGGCTGGGTGAGCTGTCCGGCCAGGTGCCGGATTTCGTCGAGCGGCCGCTCCCGGTTGAGCATCAGTTTGCCCACGTAGCGGCGACCTCCGACCGTTACGCGCAGATCGCCCGCTTCGCCGAACTCGCCGGCCGCATTCGTGCGCCAGGACAGATCCAGATCGGGCAACGGAAAGAACACCGCATCCAGGCGGCTCTCGGCGTAATCATACGCCTGGAGAAAATCCTCGGGGTCGAACCCCCGGCTGGAGGCCACCGCATAGGGCGGATGGGTTTCGAAAATCAACCCCAATTCACGATGGCGTCGCCGGAAGTCGGTGCCCGGCAGGACCGAAAGCGGGAAAATCTGCACGTCGTCCTGAAGCCCGTGATCGGCCACGAAATCGACGCTGCGCCGGAAGCCCTGCAGGTCGTCGCCGGGCAGGCCGATAATGAGGTCGATGCTCGGGGTGATCCCGCGCGTCTTGAGCCGTTGCACCCCCTCGACAAAACGCCGCAGGTCGGTCGGCCGGTTCATTAATTTAAGTGCCTTCGGGTTGGTGCTCTGCAAGCCGATTTCAAACCAGTAAAACCCGGCCGCCGCCAACCGGTCCGCCAGCTCGTCATCGACCGCCTCCGCCCGGATTTCGCTGAACAGCCGGATACCTCCGCCGGTATTCAGTCGGGCGATCTCGGCCAGCAACTCCTTGAGGCGCGGCCGGGCGTTCAGGGAAGGGTCCAGGAAATAGGCCTCCGCAATCTGCTTTTCTGCGGCCCAGGCCACTGCGCGCAGCAGGTTTTTTACCTCCACGAAGACGAGCCCCTGCCGTGATTTGTTGTAGAAGCAAAACCCGCAGCGGTACGGACAGCCGCGCTGCGTCTCGATCAGCATCAAGTTCTCGATCGTGGGGTCGATCATGCCGCTGAGATAGGGACTCTCGGCGGTCCGAAACCATTCGGCGGAACTCTCCGCTTCGCCGCCGGTCGACCAGGCAGTCGGGTCCTGCAGCAACCGGCGGAAAACCGCCTCCCCTTCGCCGTAGGCATAGAAGTCCACAAATGGGGAATGCGCGAGATCGTTGTCGGGGGTGATCTCCGGGCCGCCGAAGACGATCCGGCAATTGCCTGCGCTTTTCAGCTTTTCGGCAGCATATAGACTGCGCTGCAGGTTCCAGCTGTAAACCGTGAACCCGTAGATGTCCGCTTTGAAGCCGATGAGATGTTCGGCCAGGGCCGCATCGCCGAGATAAGCCGCCAGGTCCTGCGGCAGGATCCGGACCTCGGCGTCGGGCAGGTCCTGAACGGCCTGTTTCAGACAGGCCGCGCCCAACGGGATGTTGCCGGTCCGACGACCGAAGTTCTGACGGGGAATGGGAAGCTGGGACAAGACCACCGATGGCATTGCCGAGTCCTGATTGAAAGCATGCGTGCGGCGAAGCGGGAGAGATCTCCTAAACCCGGGTGGCCAGGAAAAAGATCAGGATGAGCTCCCAGACGATGACCGCCCCGAAGGCCAGCAGCGCGTAAGGGAAGAGTTTTTTGGCTCGAAAGTTGGATCGAGGCACGACGCTGTTGGCCAGAACCAGGAAAATGATCACGGCGATGCAGGTCAGAACGTACTTGGCCACGGTGAAGATGAGCGGGCCCTTGCGCAGGAAATAATCCATGATCGGGTTGAGTTCGGTAGACCCATGTTCGACCAGGTAGAGCGTCAGGACCGCGTCGAGAAGGCTGAGGCAGAGAATGCCGAGGATGGCAGCGAATAGCTTGGGGCTGTATCGGTCCAGAAGAACGATGCGATGGCTGTCTTCCAATCGGCGAACCGCTCGACGCCGCCCGCCGGCGATCAGGTAGCGCAACGGCGGCAGCACCCGCCGGCGCCTATCGCCACCGGACCGCAGCTCATTGTCCGGACTGTTTTCGTTTTTTTCACCGGTTTGAGTATCGACACCTTCAGTCAATGGGACCGTTCCCTTCCTTCCACGGCGCCGGGCCGGTTTCATCCGGCACGGCCGGCCTCACCCCGATTTTTCATCGAGAATCCTACCGCAGGCGGTTCAACGAGGCTCTGAATAGATACTTCAGACGGGGTTGTGGATCACTTCTAACCATATCGGCCGCTGCAAGGCAATACTTGAAGCCAAATGTCTCTTCTTGACCGTCGCCCGTGTTTGGCTTTAGAGTGGGCCACCGTCGAGAAGGGAGAATCATTCCAGCCATGGCCGAGCCAACGCCGGGGATCATCGCGGCAGAGACTCTGGCGGATGCCCGCTGGTTGCGTCTGTTCAGGGTGAACTACCGTTTCGCAGACGGCGCCGACCGCTCCTGGGTGATCGCCACCCGCAATGAACGTCCGCGCTGCATCAGCGGCCGGTTCGAGACGCCGGACGCCGTCATTATTGTGGCTTATCATCGGGAGATCTCCCGGATCGTCGTCACGCGCGAATACCGGGTGGCGCTGGCGGACTACGAATACGGCTTTCCGGCCGGACTGGTCGAGGCCGGCGAGTCCGTCGAAGCCGCTGCGCGGCGTGAGCTGTTCGAGGAAACCGGGCTGAAGGCGGTCCGGGTATTGCGGACGAGCCCATGCCTCTACTCTTCCGCAGGAATGACCGATGAGTCCATGGTCTTGGTGCATGTGGAATGTGAGGGAGAGCCGTCCGCTGCGGGCAACGATGCCTCGGAGCTGATCGAGGTGCTGCTCCTGTCACCGGAGGAAGCCGGACGCCTGTGCGGCAGCCCGGCACTTAAATTCGACGCCAAGGCATGGCTGGTGCTGTCGAGCTTCGCCGCTACCGGCGCTATCTGAGGGCGGCCGTCAGTTGATTGCTGCGCTAAGCGCCGCCGGGATTTTCCGACGCCGACAAATCGCTGCAATTGAAACGCTGGCCGCATCCGCCGCAAACCAGCGGTTTGTCCGGGTCGGTTTGGATCCTGGGAATTTTCAGAGGGCGCTGACAACCGGGGCATACCATCTCGATACCCGGGCATACGTTTTCGGCATTGTCTTTGGCCATGGCTTGTCTTCCTCCTTCATGCTTTCAACCATTGCGTGATCTTCGCAGTGCCCCGAGAAATTAATCCCGCCCCGCCGGACCTCGGCTGGAGGTAGGCCTATTTTATTGCCGGAGTAATATGCAAAGCGATGATTACTACATCCGACTGGGCGTGAGGCCGCAGGCGACCACGCGGCAGATCAAGGCGGCCTACCGGCGCCTGGCCCTGGAACATCACCCGGATCGCAACCGCGACCATCCCGCCGGGGCCGAAATCATGAAGCAGCTCAACGAGGCCTACGCGGTTCTTTCCAATCCCGCCAAACGGCGCGAATACGATGCCCTGAGGCAGCAGTTCGGATCTTCGGGCCACAGCCGGTACCGCGACGCCCATAGCCAGCATGACATTTTTAGCGGCTCGGACATCAATGCGGTGTTCGAGGAGATGGCCCGGGCCTTCGGCTTGCGGGGTTTCGAAGACATTTTCCGGGATTTCTACGGACCAGAATTCCAGCGCTTTGAATTCAGACGTCCGCGGGCCTCCGTCCGCGGTTTTGTATTCAAGCGGTCATTTCCGCCCGGCCGCGGGCGAACGCCGTCGTCCGCGGGAACCGGCCTGCTCAACCGCATCGTCCGCTCGGCCCTGCAGAAGCTGAGCGGCATCGAACTGCCCGAGTCCGGAGCTCACATTCAGGACCGCATCTACTTAGACCCATCCTTCGCCGATACCGGCGGCGCATACGCTTATTACCTTAGAGAACATTCCAAAAAGCTGATCGTCCAAATCCCACCCGGCGTGCGCGAAGGACAACGCATTCGGCTTGCGGGCATGGGCCATGCCGGGAAGGCCGGCGGGAACGCCGGCGATCTTTTTCTGCAAGTGCGCCTGCACCGGCCTATCCTTCAACGGCTAATGCAGGCTCTTTTCAAGTTTTTCCAACCGAACGCCTAAGCCGAAAATTTTCTGATAACGTCGCATCATTCGACCATGCCATCCATCCGTGTGGCGGACCGCGGCCTCAGGATGATGCGGAAATCCGCTCAAGCCACGTCTTACTTGACGGCATTGAACGAATTCTATACGCTGCATAAAAAACCATTTCAGTCCATAACGGTATGAACGGGGAGACCGAACGTCAATGAAGCTATCCACGCGCAGCAGGTACGGAACGAGATTAATCCTGGATATGGCCCAGCATCATGGCAAGACCCCCATCCAGTTGGGCGAGATCGCCAGGCGGCAGAATATTTCTCTGAAATATCTGGAACAGATCATCCGGCCGCTCAAACGGGCCCATTACGTCAAGAGCTTCCGCGGGTCAAAAGGCGGCCATATTCTGAACAAACCCCCCGACCAGATCACCGTCGGGGAAGTCGTGGCCCTGCTGGAAGGCGGCTCGATCCTGACCCATTGCTCCAAAAACCCCACGGAATGCAGCCGGGCGGAGAAATGCCCCACTCGCTATCTGTGGATGGAGGCATCCAACGCCTTGTTCGCGCGGCTGAATCAAATCACGTTTGCGGACCTGCTGAACAGCGGCAAGGACGCTCAGCCGGAAATCTGTGCCACGCTATCCTGATCGACTGCCGTCTTGCCTTAAAGGAGAACGGGATGGTTGCCAAGCAGAGCCACCCCGTTCAAGGAGGAGAGAGATATTTCACCGAGTTATGGTTTAAAAGTCCTGGGCAGACCTAAAAGGAGGTGTAAAACGGGCTGCCCAGGATGATGACCGCCTCGGTGAACGGTGGCCATTTCTTTTAAACCGATTGTATAGATACCGTCTATTGATGGAACGTTACAAAATCTTGTGGGGTGCTCCGCGCTGCATCCGATATATGGTGACGTCAACCGACGTCTGGCTGGCCAGCCGTCAGCTTCCTGCAACGTATCGTCGCTCTCCAGGACATCCGGACGATTATCGGCATCCCGATGAAAGCGCGCTCTCCCTTTGATGACCGCTACCGCTCGCTCTTGCAGAAGGCGGTCCGCCGCGGTCATGTCGAGTGGGTTTACGCGGCCAGCGCACTCATTGAACATCTATCCATCCACACGGAAGCGTGGTTCGAGAAACGCACGGCATTCATCGTGTTCGGGGACTGCTGGCCGCTCGGCGCGGAACTGGCGTTCACCCGGAAATTTCACAGCAAGGTCGCCGCGTTGATTCGGGTGGCCCGGGCGACGAAATATCGGGATGCCACCGGCCTCGGGTTCCTGGGATACGCGCTCGCTTATGGAGACGAGACGGTGTTGGACCAAGGCCCGGACGACCGGATCGTCCGGCTGATCGCCAAGGCCGTGCGGCAGCCGGACGATTTTTGGGAATGGATCTCCAGCCAGACCGTCGACTCTCCGCGGGCCGCACTGATCGCCAACACCCGCCGCTACCGCGACGGCGGCCGGCCCCATGACGGCGCGGTCGTGAAGGCCGCGGCCTACCTGGCCTTGAGCGGGGCGCTTCCCTGCCCGCAACCGGCTGCATCCCCCATCTCCGCTTTCCCCTATTGGGTGGTTTTCGACCGCCATACGAGCGAAGGCAAACGCGCGCTGAGCGACGTCGCACGCGACCTTCACATGCAGCTGCCTCAGTTGGAGTGGTGCTATTACTACTTCGAAGGGGCCGACACCAATGGCGAGCATCCTTCTCCGTGGTGGCAGCGCTACTGCCGATGGAATTTCCGCCGAATCGGCCTGAGCCCGGAGGAAGCCCTCCTGCTCTGGGAGCCGGCGCGTGATCAGCTGATCGATGCCCTGGCCGGGGACGGGCATCGCCTGCAGAACGAGCTCTACCGCTGGAAGCTAGCCAACCTGGAACGCATCGAAACATTGAAACGCCAGGTCGATTATTTCATCACCCACCTCGACGCGCTGTCGCGCGATCAGACCCAGCTGTTTTAGGGAGACGCCATGTCACGCATCGTCGACCAACCGGAACGTTATTTCAGCCAGCTCGTCCGCAGGGACGACCCCCTGCTTCGGGAATTGGAGCACGCAGCCCATGCCGAAAAAATTCCGATTGTCGGGCCGGTGGTCGGCGAGCTGCTTTTCATCATTTCCGTCGCCATGCGTGCCCAAGCCATCCTGGAGCTGGGAACGGCGGCGGGCTATTCGGCCATTTACCTGGCGCAAGCCTGCGCCGTGAACGCCGGTCGGCTGATGACTCTCGAAATCGACCCGGGCTTCGCCGCCCGTGCCCGCAGAAACCTTGAACGGGCCGGGCTCGCATCTCACGCGGCCGTCATCTGCGGCGAGGCGCTGCCGCGGATGTCTGAAATGGAAGGTCCGTTTGACCTGATTTTCATGGATATCGACAAGATCGATTACGCCCGCACCCTGGAGGGCTGCCATCGGCTGCTGCGGCCGGGCGGGCTGCTTGTAGCGGACAATGTCGCCTTCCCCGATGCGGATGAATTCAACCGCGCCATTTTCAGCGATGCCGGCTGGCGGCCGGTGTCCCTTTTAGCTTTTCTGCCCGGCCATTCCCCGGAAAGAGACGGATTGTGTCTCGCCCTGCGCCGCTGAACGCATCACGATTCGTATCGGGGTCAATTTGGACCCGGATCCGGGAAGCGACGGGCCATCCCCATCATTTCGGGGTTGCCGGAACCTGTTGAGGAAGGGTTCCCTTCGACTGGAAGTCTTCCGCCGCGGCGGGCGGCTTTTTTCCCTTGGCGGCATTCTGACCGCTGTCCGTCTTAGGAGCTGGTTTCGCGCCCGGACGAGGGGGCGGTTGAGGTCCCGGCGGATGCCCGGGACGGCGAGGGTCCTTGTAGTAGAGGTTGTTGTTTTCGCGGTAGTATCCGCGGTAGAGATTCGGGCTTCCGGGGCGTCCCGGGGAATACCGGGGGCCGTAAACCGGATAGCCGCAGCTGCCGTAGCGAAGGTAGTCATCCTGGTCGCAGTCCTCATCATCGAAAGACTCCGACGGCTTCTGCTGAACCGATCGGGCTTCGTTCATCCGGCGCTCGGCCTCATCCAACCGGTTCTGCACCTCGCGCTCCCGGGCTGCCAGACCGGCTTTGCGCTCCTCAAGCTCCAGCCTCTGGCGTTCCAGTCTCAGCTGCCGCTCTTCCTCGATGCGCCGCCGGTCGGCCTCGGCATCGTAGGGCGTCTCCTCGATGGTTTCGAGGACGGTCGCTCCAGACGGAGGCGGTTCGTTGCTGAAGTGGGTCACACCGCTGGCGTCTATCCAGCGATAGATATCGGCCCGGGCCGGAGTGCAGATCATGATCGATAGGATCAGGCCGACCCAGATCATTTGTCGTTTCATGAAAAGCCATCCCGTGTCCATCTGAAAACTCTATTGTATCGGTTTCGGCCGCATATAATCGTTTGGACGCAACCGGGTCCCATCCGGTTTACCGCGTCAACACCCCGGCGCGACGTCGCATCGCGCGATGATCTCCCAGGCATCTTCCGCCGTATCGACATAGGTTAAAAGGTTCAGGTCCTGGTCCGAAATGGCGCCCTCGTCCACCAAGGCCTGAAAATTGATAACCCGCTCCCAGAATGTCTTCCCGAAGAGCAGAACCGGGATCTTGCGAGCCTTGCCGGTCTGGATGAGGGTCAGGGTTTCGAAGAGCTCATCCAGGGTTCCGAAGCCCCCGGGAAACGCGATCAGACATTTGGCCCGCATGACCAGGTGCATCTTGCGGATGGCGAAGTAATGAAAGCGAAAATTCAGATCTGGCGTGATATAGGGGTTGGGGAGCTGCTCGCGGGGCAGAACGATGTTCATGCCGATGCTCGCGGCGCCGGCGTCGTGGGCGCCGCGATTGGCGGCTTCCATGATGCCCGGCCCGCCGCCGGTCATCACCACGAAGCGATGATCGTCGCCGTGCGTGGCGATGAGGCGGCCCAGCCGGCGCGCTTCATCATAGTATCGGCTGTTGGCCGCCTGGCGCTCGGCCAGCCGGAGCTTCTGCTGAAGAAGGTGGTTTTCCGGATCGCGGTTCAATTCGGCCTCGGCCTGGCGCAGGGCCTCGCGGGCGGCCTGCGGCTCCGGTATCCGTGCGCTGCCGAAAACCACGATCGTCGACTCGATGTGATGCTCTTGAAGCGTCAGCTCGGGCTTGAGAAGTTCAAGCTGCAGCCGCACCGGCCGCAGCTCGTCTTTGAGCAAAAAATCCGGATCCTGGAAAGCCAGCCGGTAGCTGGGGGACTGGCAGTGCGCGGCATCGACCGGTTTGCCGGCGACGCGGGCATCCTCGTGGGCGGATCGGAAAATCCGTGTTTTCGGAGGTCGAACCGTCATTCATTCCTTCCTTTTCCTGGGAGGCCTGGACAATGGGAACTCATGCTCTTTGAGGCATCGACCTTAGCAGAGCCCGTGCGGCCCGCGCAACAGGATAAGAAGGGGGTCGGGTGGCGTCGGCGGCCCGGCCCGGCGGCAGACGAACGTCAGGTAACGATATTCAGCAAATGGCCCAGCATTTCATCCTGGGCTTTCACGGTTTTCAGGTTGGCCTTGAATCCGTATACGGTCGTGATGAGTTCGGGAATTTCCTCTTCAAGGGCCACGTTGGAGCTCTCGCGGCCGGCAGGCTCGCCGCTCTCGGGCGGGTCCAGCGGAAGTCCCGGCGTGTCGATGCGCTGCTCCCGGACCTCGACCTCGCCATGCCGGCCTTCTTCCAGCACGGCCTGCGATTTCTTGTAGCCGTCGGTGACGACGTTGGCGATGTTGCCGGCGGTAATGCCCATTTTCTGGCTGAAGGCCTGCAGGGCCGAAAAGGCGGCGTTGAGCGGCGGTATCACGGCAGCCTCCTTCAAGAGCGGTAAAATGAAAAACTTCCCATGATGCCGTTTTTCCTGACGGCGCAGTCCTCCAATCTTAATAATCGAGAGAGCCCGTCGCGGAAGATGCACGCGCATC
>CAZEKN010000081.1:0-9029 GCA_964512755.1 uncultured Desulfatibacillum sp.
CGCGGCGCGGGGTGGAATCGCACGTCTTGGTTCGGCTCAGCGTTAACCAGCGGCATGAAGGGAAAAGCCTCGCAGGGCTTCTGTTAGGCTACGGCGATCCAGGCCAACCATTCCTTGAGGGGTATTGGGGAGTGCCTGACGAACAGGATGACCTACGGTGCGGATTTTCTGGAAGGTGGCCTGCGGCTGGCATGGGTTGATGTGCCGGTGCAGAACTGCCAGCTGGACATCCATTACCTCAAAAGGCAGAGGGGCGATGGTCGGTCAGGCTGTAAGGAAGAACCCTGTTTCACCGGCCAGCGTTCGACGTGCGATCGCCTTGGGCCTGATCAGGGTCAGCTCAATGGAAGCAAGCTCTAACGGCCCAGGGGCGCCGAATAGGATGCGTCACGGCTCTCGCGTGAATCAAAGCTCGACAACTTGAGGCTTTCGTAGAGAGGGTATTCGCCGCGACCCTGGCATTCGGAGCAAGCCATTTCTCTGCCTTTTTCGATCACATAACCTTTTCCGTTGCAGACAGCGCAAACCATTTTAAGCACCCCCTCTGAGCATTCCATGAAAGCGGCAACCAAGTCAGTTGCCTTCCGGCGGTTCTTAAAGCAGCAGTTTCCGGGAAAATCAAGACTTTTGGTTTTGTCCGCCCCTGAACTTGCATTCAGCAAATTCTATTCCAGGGCTTATGACAGGCTATATTTTAAATAAAAACAATTTGTTGAAAAATGGCGACCGGACGATCTCAACGCCTCTTTGGGGTGAGCGCCGGGTAAAACTATTACGGAAACTTCATATCCCTTGCTTGCGCCGGTACAGAAAGGGCAGGGCGGTTCTGAGAACGGCTCTTTCGGTACCACCGGACTGGATCCGGTGACCGGCTCGAGGCGAGGATGCAAAAGCGGCTTGTCATTGCGACAATTATGTGTATCTTTGCATCCATACACCCTCTCGGGTGGGGCAAACGAGGCCGTCAATGAAAAGAGCAGCACTCTATAGCAGCGCCGGCCGCCCGCGAACGGGATTCGCGCCAAACCCAACCGAATCTCCGCGTCCGGCCAGGGGCAGCGAGGGGCGCCAGAACGCCTCTCCGGTCGCCAGCGCCCGGCTATCCCGCCTGCGCCAATTCTGCATCCGCCGGAAGGTGCTCGTGTGGGCGGCGGCCAGCGGTCTTTTGGGGCTGCTGTTGGCTGCGCTGCATGCGGCAATGGTCGCTCCTCCCCGCCCCATCTCCCAACATGACATCGATGCAGCCGTGCTCCACACCTTGAAGACCAAGCGCCTGCCGTCACCCGCCGCCAAGGCGTACGACGTCATTCGACCATCGGTGGTCCGCGTGCGCGGGCTGGAGCTTGACCCGGACGGGGACGAAGAAACCGAAAGAAGCGTCGGCAGCGGTGTCGTCATCGTCGACAGGGGCGTCATTCTCACCAATCTTCACGTCGTCGCCGGAGTTCAGCTGGTGAGGGTGGTATTCGCCGATGGGCAGCAATCCGACGCCGCCGTTGTATCGGTGCAGCCGGAGAGCGACCTGGCTGTGCTTCAGGCCAAGACCGTTCCGGACGACCTGGCGCCGGCCACGCTGCGGTCGACGGCGGACCTCGCGCTGGGCGATCCGGTGGTGGCCGTTGGCTTTCCATTCGGCATCGGTCCATCGGTTTCGTCAGGAGTCGTCTCCGGTTTGGGGCGCGAATACATCTCTCCGCAGGGAAAGAGGCTCCTCACCAATCTGATCCAGTTCGATGCAGCGGCCAACCCCGGCAACTCCGGGGGGCCGCTGGTGACAGAGGACGGGGAAGTGGTCGGGATCGTAACGGCCATCCTGAATCCGAGCGAGCAGCGCGTGTTCATCGGCATCGGGTTCGCGGTGACCATGGAAAGCGCAGCGGCGGCCATCGGGCTGCCGCCATTTTAGGGCCGGACGAATGTCATGAACGTGAACGCAACGAACCGCAGCGACGTTTCCGCATTGATGGAGCGCATCCTGTACGAGATCAAGAAGGTCGTGGTCGGCCAGGATCATTTTCTGGAGCGGGTGCTGGTGGCCATCCTGGCCCAGGGGCATCTGCTGGTGGAAGGCGTTCCGGGCCTGGCCAAAACTTTGACGGTCAAGACCCTCGCCCGAACCATCAGCGGCAGCTTCAAGCGCATTCAGTTCACCCCGGACCTCGTTCCGGCGGATCTGATCGGAACCCGCATCTACAACCAGAAGACCGGGGAGTTCACCACCGCGCTCGGGCCGGTGTTCGCCCATCTGCTTCTGGCCGATGAAATCAACCGGGCCCCGGCCAAGGTGCAGAGCGCCCTGCTCGAAGTGATGCAGGAATATCAGGTCACCATTGCCGGAGAGACCCATCCGGTGCCCCGGCCGTTTCTCGTCATGGCCACCCAGAACCCCATCGAGACCGAGGGGACCTATCCGCTGCCCGAGGCTCAGGTGGACCGCTTCATGATGAAGGTGCTGGTCGGCTACCCCAGCGAGGAGGAGGAGTTTGTCATCGTCGACCGGGTCACGGGCATCTCCCGCGAGGCCGCGGCCGTGGTTACGACCGAACAACTGGGAGCGCTCCAGCGCGAGTGCCGGTCCGGATACGTGGACCCGGCGCTGATCCAATATGCGGTGCGGCTGGCGTCGGCAACGCGCGACCCGGCCCGCCAGGGGATGGACGACCTTGCCGTCTACCTGTCATACGGCGCCAGCCCGCGCGCCTGCATTCATCTGATCGAGGCCGCCCGAGCCCTGGCCTATCTGCGCGGGCGCACATACGTTCTGCCGGAAGACGTGATCGACCTGGTTTCCGACGTGTTCCGCCACCGGCTCGTGCTTTCCTACCAGGCCCTGGCCGAGGGGATAACGGCGGATCAGCTCATCCGCCGGATCATGAACGCCATGCCGACCCCGGAGCGGCCGCTGGAGGCCCATGTCAGCCTCGGTGAACGATCCTGAAAAAATCCTTCTGCGGCTGGAATGGACCGTCATCCGCCGCCTCGACGGCCTGCTTCAGGGCGACTACCGCACGTTGTTCCGCGGCTTCGGCCTGGACCTGGCCGATCTGCGCGAATATCAGTACCACGACGACATTCGCCATATTGACTGGAACGTCACCGCCCGGCTTCAGACCCCCTACGTCCGGGTGTACCACGAGGACCGCGACGTCACGGCCTGGTTCCTGCTGGACCTGAGCCCGTCAGTGGATTTCGGCTCCCGAGAGGTGAAGAAGAGTGCCGTATCAACTGAATTCGTTACCGTTCTGGCACGGCTTCTGACCCGCCACGGCAATCCGGTCGGCGCTATGCTATACGGCGATCATGTGGAACCGGTGGTTCCGGCAAGCAGCGGCCGGCGTCAGGTGCTTCGCCTTCTCAATCGGATGCTGGCGCGGCCGGCGGCCGTGCGCGCGACCGCGACCAACCTGAGCGATCTTTTTCGGGCCGCCTTCCGGGTGGTGCGGCGGCGGTCCCTGATTTTCGTCGTCTCCGATTTCATCAGTGCACCGGGATGGGAGGAGCCGCTGGCGCTTCTGGCCCAGCGCCACGAGGTGCTGGCGGTGAGGCTCTTCGATCCGCTGGAGTTGGAATGGCCCGACCTGGGCCTCCTGCTCATCCAGGATGCGGAGACCGGCGAACAGATATGGGTCGACACCCACGACCGAGGCTTCCGCAAGCGTTTTGCCGCCGTCGCCGAGCAGCGCGAAGGGGAACTGCGCTCGGCGTTTCAGAAGGCCGGCGTAGACGCTCTGGAGCTGTCGACGGCGGACGACGTCGTCGATGCGATTCGGCGGTTCGCCGACCTGCGCAAGCAACGCCGCCGGGGATCGGCGGCCGGCAGCCTGCCCAAGCACCTGGGGGGTCACCATGGCGTTTCTGTGGCCTGACCTGCTGTGGCTTCTGATCAGCCTTCCGGCGCTCGTCGGTGCCTATCTGCTCCTTTTGCGCCGAAAGAAGCGCGCGGCGCTGGCCTATGCCAGCCTGAGCATGGTGAGGGAAGCGATGGGCGCCCGGCCGACGGTCCGGCGCCATCTGCCGCCGCTTCTGTTTCTGCTGGGGCTGATACTGATGATCGCGGCGACGGCCCGGCCCGTCGCTGTCATCACCCTGCCGTCCCAGCATGAAACCGTCATTCTGGCCATGGACATCTCCGGCAGCATGCGCGCCAACGACATCGAACCCAGCCGCATCGCCGCAGCCCAGGCTGCCGCGCGGGCTTTTGTCTCCGAGCAGCCGCGGCACACCCGCATCGGCGTGGTGACGTTTGCCGGGACCGCGGCGGTCGCGCAGGCGCCCACCCAGAACCGCGAGGACATTCTGGCGGCCATCGACCGGTTCCAGCTGCAGCGCGCCACCGCCATCGGCAGCGGCATCCTGGTATCCCTGAAGGCCATCTTTCCGGATGCCGACTTCGACCTGCGCGGGGCGAACCCCCGGCGCGACCCCGCTGCAGATTCCCAGCGGGCGGCGTCGCTGGTTCCGCTGCGCCAGCCGGAAAAGCCGGTTTTCCAGCCGGTTGAGCCCGGATCCTATCCGTCCGCCGCCATCATCCTGCTCACCGACGGCCAGTCGAATGTGGGCCCCAACCCCATCGAGGCCGCCCGGATGGCATCCGAGCGCGGCGTGCGGGTCTTCACCGTCGGATTCGGCACGGCCGAAGGAGAGATCCTGCGGTTCGAGGGCTGGTCCATGCGCGTGCGCCTGGACGAGGAGACGCTCAAGAGCATTGCCGATCTCACCCGGGGAGAGTATTATTACGCGGGGAGCGCGTCGGACCTGAAAAAGGTCTATCAGACCCTGAGCTCCCGGCTGGTTCTGGAAACCAAGGAGACGGAGATCACGGCGTTGTTCTGCGCGGCGGCGGCCGTAATGGTGCTTTGCTCGGCCGTGCTGTCGATCCTTTGGTTCAATCGGATCCTTTGACCGCACGCCGGAGCCGTGCGGGCGGAATGAACCCTTCAATGGAGGAACCATCATGAGCCGGAAAATTCTAGTTGCGTTCGACGATTCAGAAAACGCCATGCGGGCCGTCGAGTATGTCGCCGGGCTGTTGAATAAGGACTGTCGGATCACGCTCTTCTCCGTGGTCCAAGACACCGCCTCCATCTGCGACATGCAGAGCCCGGAGCTGACGCCCTACTTTAAATCCCAACAGGACTCGTTCTGCGTGCTGGAGGAAAAGAAGAAGCAGATCCTCAGCGTCGCCCAGGCGAAGGCCAGGGCGATTCTGACGGCCGGCGGTTTCCCGGACGATCGGATTCGCATCAAATCCGAGCCGAAGAAGAAGGGCATTGCGCGGGATATCGTGACCGAGGCGCAGACGGGCTATGACCTGGTCGTATTGGGCCGCCGCGGGCTGGCGGGGATCCGGGAATTCTTCATGGGCAGCGTTTCCCAGAAGGTTCTGAGTCTGGCTCAGGAGCTTCCGATTCTGATCGTCAGCTGATCCATTAATACCGTCTATCATCGGTTTTGGGCGGCCAGCAACCGGTAGAGGATCACGGCAAGGAGAACCAGCCAGACGATCAGCCATCCGACCGGGACGGCGGCATGCGGCTGCAGCGCTTTCTCGAGATTCAGGCGAAAGGGCGAATCGCCGACTAAGAAGGTCAGGTCCACAGAACCAGCCTCGATTGCTGACGGCAGTTTCAGCCGGCGGCTGTAAGTACCGTCCAGGTGGTCGATTACCGGCTGCGTGAACTCACCGGCCGTTGCTTCCCAGAGAATGAGGTGCTGCCGGCCCGGTCCCAAGAGGTTGCCGTAGTCGTCGGCGGGGCGCAAGGTGATCTCAAACGTATCAAACCCCTTTTCCCCGGCGGGCAGTCGGATCACGCCGGCATGGGCTGAATCGGCTTTCATCGGGATGTGCCGTTCGAGGCGTTGATTCCGATCGAAGGGGAGCCCTCTCGCGGTTCTGCCCGAAGCGTTGAACTCGAAAGCATAGGTGCCGGCCACCGCCACCCCCTCGTACCGGCCGGAGTAGACTCCGTCTCCCGCTGCTGAATCTCCGTGGGTGCCGTCATCGTAGAGCCGCACGGTATCGAGAACGGTGCCTCCGGCAAACGGCTGCTTCCTGAACTCCGTCAGGTATATGATTTTGCGCAACAACGGCGTGAGCGCCTCGCCGTCGCGCGTTTCCGGCACTTGACCGAGTTCTTCCATGCTGACCCGTGCCGCCCCCAGCCAGTTTCCGAGAGCCTGCTGCGGCCGGGCCACCCGGGCCCAGACCGTCGCCGGCAGTGCCGGCGTCCGGCCGTTCTGAGTAAGCCGGGCCGTCAGGGTGAGGGTTGCGCCGGTGCGGGGCGCCGACATGGCAACCTCGCCCTTGAGGGCGAGTGCAGAGTCGGTCAGCACGCTCCACTGGTAGGGGACCGCTTTCTTGGTGGACCCCTCCGGATGCAGGGCCAACTCCAGCGACCAGGGCCGATCCGAAATCCGGCCGGGCAGATTTAAGAAGGCTGGATCGATTTTAACGAGCGTAAAGGTCGTCCCGTCGCGGAAACCGACGCCGGGTAGGGTTTGGCGGAAGTGGACGTCACGGCCGTCGGAAGACCGGATGATGAGGTCGGGCCGCTGTTTCAGAGGGCCGGCCCAGCTCACGAACACGGCCACCTTGCGGTCCAGATCCGAGACAAAGAATTCGTGGCGGTTGCGCTCGCCGGCGCGGATCAACCCGGCCGGGTCGGCGGCGGCTTCCAGCTGCAGGGCATCCACGAGGATCGATTTGTAGGCGGACTGCAAGGCCGTGGCCGGGTCCCAAGCCAGCGGGTCGAATCCCGCTGCGCTGGTGACATCGTAATACCCTCCCTGAGTTTGCACCGCCAGCTGTCCCAGCGTATCGTTGGGCACTTCACCGGCTTGGCCGAAGCCGATGGAATAGGTCCGGATGGCGTTCGCCGCAAGGGTGTCGATCGCATGACTGATGTCGTCGAGGCTGGAGTTGATCGGACAATTGTGGAACCCGTCGCTCAGAAGCACGAGCGCCCTGCGGTCTTCGGCGCCGAACATGCCGGCGGCGGTGCCGAGCGCCCCGAGCAGAGGGGTGTTGCCGGCGGCCGCCAAGCCGGGGATGGTATTTTCGATCGCAGTTGCGATGGTGTCCGTTCGCACCGGGGCCATCGGCGTGATGACCTCGCCGACACAGCCCTGGTAGGGTTGACGCGGAAACCGGGCGAGCCCGAAGGCCGCGCGGCACGGATTGAAAAACTGCAGCATGTCCAGAAACGGGATGGCCGCCTGTTGCGCCAGCGTCAAGCGCTGGCGGGCCGCATCCACTCCGGGAGTCCCCTCATGGCTCCAGGTCATGCTGCCGGACGTATCGAACAAAAGGGCGACCGCGGTGTCGGGCGGTTGAGTGACGGGCAGCGGGATCACAGGCACGCCTCCGACGTGGTTGTAGCCGGTTCCGGGTGGCGGGGTCTGATGGTGGGCGACGGTGTAAAGCGCCCTGAAAATCACCTCCGGGTGATGGACGGTGTTTTGGTGCCGGGCGAATTTATCGCGGGTCTCCGGGCTGATGAGCGGTTCGAGCCAGTCCGGAATGGAGAGCGCGGCCGGCTGGTTGGGAATCACGATGTCGTCCAGGTTGACGGCATCCGACGCCAGGTTCTTGGCGAGCACCCGCCCCTGGCAATCGCCGGACGGGTCGCTGCCCCCGACAAAATCTCCGTTGTCGGCGGCATAGATGGTCGCATAAAGAACTCCCTGATCCGCTGCGGTGCCGTTCGGGCGGCTGCCGGGCGCTTCGCTGGGGTAAAATCCGGGCAGGGATTCGCTGTCTTCGATGGGATGGCCGTTGAGGTTCGCGATGTAATTCAAGGTCGAGTCCCCGAACGGCGTGCACAGAGAGCTGTAGCCGTTGTTGAGCTGGCGTGCCGACGGGTAGCCGGACGATCCGCTCAGCCCCATCCAGTTGAGGCCGTGGTTGGGGGGCGCGATTGCGACGAACTCCGAAACCGGGATCGGCTCGCCCGCGTCGTGGAGCTGTTTCAGGTAGAGCCGGGTGCTGATGGTGCCCTTGCTGTAGGCGATGATGGCCAATTTGAGGTCGGGGTTGTCCGGGTCTTTCAGCCGCTGCCGGGCGAGGATCAGATTCACCGCTTCCTGGATCTGGGCCGCGTCTTCGTCGATGGAGCGCTCGTGGTCGGCTTCGGTGTCGCCGAAGTGCAGGTAGTAGGGCTCGATGCCGAGGCAGAGGTTTTCAGGCAGATCCAAGGTGTTCTTGAACGAGGTCAGCCCGTCGATGCTGTCGTGGAAATTCTTCCGGTAGTTGGGATGCTGGGGGTCCGGGTTCGGGTCATGGCCGTGAACGAAGAGAACTGCGAGGCGATGGCGGGGTGGTGTGAGATCGCTCTCGATCAGTTCGGTGCCGTCGGCTGAAAAAACCGTCACGGCCTCCGCCCGCATGGGAAGAGCCAGGCCGGCGATTGACCAGGCAACCAACACCAACACCACTCGCAGCGCGTCGTTCGTCATGGCATGCCTCCTCGAAAAGGAGATGGATGAAGGCGGAACATGGTCTTTCCGGATTCATAGCGGAATTTGATTGAATTTGCCATGGTTCGATCGCATTTTGGGCGGCCTTCACGGACAAAGGGCGGGGGAATTGAATCTGCGGGTTGCGGTCAAGATCCAGGCGGATCTCAACCGTCCGTCACGGATGCCGTTGACCTCCACCCGGACATGGCGCGGCAGCTTTGCCGACAGTTTCTCCATCACATCCCATGCCTGCTCGCGCGAGCAGCCCCACAGGTCGACCACCACCGAATCCTTTCCGATGGATCGGCTCACGACGTTCAAGGAAAACAGGCCGCGCAGGTCCGGTGAGTTCAATTCCCGCAGGACGGTCAAGGCCAGCGCGGCTTCACGTCGATCCCGCACACGCCGGAGCGCCATCAGAAAGGCGACCGGGCCAAGCATGCAAAGAAACCCGAGTGCCAATTTGACCATATTCAACAGCAACGCTTCCATTCCATGCCTCCTTTGGCAGGGTCAAGGCATCCGAACCGGCGCCGGAGCGCTTTCCCGGTTTTCGCCGCCGGCATTCATTT
>CAZEKN010000082.1:0-9014 GCA_964512755.1 uncultured Desulfatibacillum sp.
ATGAGCA
The DNA here is from genome assembly GCA_964512755.1 of uncultured Desulfatibacillum sp. Classification (GTDB taxonomy): domain Bacteria; phylum Desulfobacterota; class Desulfobacteria; order Desulfobacterales; family SpSt-501; genus SpSt-501. The sequence goes on from CAZEKN010000082.1 coordinate 8, forward strand.
CGTGCTGGGGGTAGATGCCGAGCCCCAGCGGCAGCACGCACATGCCGGCCAGAATCAAGGCTGAAAGCAGAGCTTGTTTTTTGCCCGCCATGGTGCGGAATCCTTATTTAAAACGTTTCCTCACGCCTTGGCTCGCCCGAACAGCCCGGCCGGCCGGATCAGCAGCACCAGAATCAAGATGATGAAACCGAATACATTCTTGTAGCCCGTGGAGATGAATGCGGCGCCCAGGTTTTCCACCAGGCCCAACATCAGGCCGCCCACCACACATCCCCACATGGACCCCATGCCGCCCAGCACGACCACCACAAAGGCGGTCAGCGCGACCGGCACGCCGGCCGTGGGCGTCACCGGAAACACCGGGGTCAGGATCACGCCGGCCGCAGCCGCCAGGGCGCAGCCCAGGCCGAAGCTCAACATGTTGAGCCGGGTGGTGTCCACTCCGTTCAGCTCGGCCATCTCCCGGTCCTGGCTGGTGGCCCGAATGATTCGGCCGAACCAGGTTTTCTTGACAACGAAGAAAACGATGGCGATCACGGCGGCTCCGGCCAGGAGCGCCGCCAGGCGTTGGTTGCCATATAGAAAGAGCCCGAAGACATCGGTGGCCCCCTTCACCCATAGAGGCGGCTTGTTGGGGTAGGGTCCGAAGATCAGCAGATAGGCGTTCTGCAGCACGATCGAAAGAATGAAGGTCAGGATGAGCGAGTACATGTCGTTGCCGTAAGTCGGGCGGATGAGGGTGTACTCGATGAGGATCCCCAGTAAAAAAACCAGCGCAATCGCGATCAGCATGGCTGCAAGGAAGTTCACCCCCAGCGCGGAGGCGAATAGGTAACTGAAATAGCCGGCCAGAATGTACAACTCGCCGTGGGCGAAGTTGACCACATTCATGATGCCGACCACCAGGGACACTCCCAAGGCGGCCAAGGCGTAGATGACTCCGATCACGAGCCCGTTCATGATGGAAATGGCAAGCACGCTGCGCTCCTTTTTTTCCGCAGCCGTCCGGCTGCGGAAAAAAATAGGATAATGGTTTTCAAAGCGTTCTGAGGCGAACCCGCCTGGCTGCCTTCGCCAAACGGGTTCTCGATCGCATTCTGCAAACAAGGGCCGGGCCGGAAGACATCTGGCATGGTCCCCCGCCCGGCCCCTTTGAGCTGGATTAATATTGAGCGACTCCGCCGGGAGTCTCCTCGATATTAGTGCTTGATTTTTCCGGTGGCGGCCTCCGGCGGGTACAGAACCACCTGCTGTCTGTTTTGCCACTGGATAACCAGCATGGGGGGTTCCCACTGATGGTATTCGGGTCCGCCCTTCTCAAGACCGAACTTGGCAATGCCGCGGGTGGTCTTGAGGTTCGTTTTTTCCAGGGCATCCACGAGATTGTCGGCATCGGTCGACTTGGCGCGGCTGACGGCATCGGCTGCGATCAGGATACCGTCGAAAATCGAACGGGACTTATAGTCGGTCGGCGCCTTGCCGAAGGTCCTGGTGTAGGCTTCGCGGTAGTACTTGGCGAGGTCGGTCAGCTCCACCTTCTCGTGCATGGAGGACACAAAGCACTCCAGGTCGCCGTAGTCGCCGACGTTCTTCCAATAGTCCGGCCAAAGGCTGGGCGGGCCGGCACCGTCGAGGGTCACCGCCATGCCGCTCACGCCGGTTTCGCCGGCCTGGGCCACGAAGTAGTGCAGTCCCACGCCGTAGATGTAGGCGAGTATCACATCCGGCTTGAAGGCTTTGATCTTGGTGAGCTCGACGTAATGATCCTGGCTGTTGCGCTCGGTGATCATGGACTCGGACGGGACGCCGGCCTTGGCAATGGCGTTTTCGGTCAGCTTGCCGATCCCGATGCCCCAGTCGGTATTTTCGGCGACGATGAAGGCCTTCTTGAACTTTTCGTGAACGACCCATTTGGCGATGGTCTTGTTCACGACGCCGGAGTTGGATGGGCCGGCGCGAAAGACATAACGGTAATTCTTGGAGGTGATTTCATCCGCCCAGGCCTCCACCACGATGAAGGGGATCTTCATCCGGTTGGCGACTTCAATTTCAGCCAGGGCCGAAGACGAATGGCTTTCGCCCAATACCATCGCGACTTTGTCGCGCGTGACCAGGCGCTCGAAGCCGGAGGCGGCCTTGTCCGGAGCGCCGGCGGTGTCCTCGAAGACGATCTCGATCTTCTTGCCCATCACCCCGCCCTTGGAATTGACGTATTCCGTGGCGAGTTTGATGCCTTCCTCAAACGCGGCCCCCGTGGCAGCAGCGGGTCCGGTGCGCGGGCCGACCACTCCGATCTTGACCGAGTCCTGGGCCCAAGCGCTTCCGCAGAGCAGCATCAGGGCAACGGCGACAGCGGTGAATCTGCATTTGCATTTCATGAGCAGCCTCCTTTTCTTTTTTTAAATAATACGAGTCGGATTGCCGCCGGGTTCCGGCGGCGGTCAGGTCATTCAAAAAGGCCGATACTCTGCCCAATTCCGCCGATGATGTCAATGCCTTATGCAGACGCAGACGCATTGACGCACCGAAGGATCTTGCCTATAAGGCAGTCATCATCCACGGATAAGCGAGGTTGAAATGGAAAAGCTCATCATCACCGCTGCGGTCACCGGTTCTTTGCCCACCAAGAAAAAAACGTCCTATGTCCCGATCCGTCCGGCTGAAATCGTGGAGTCCGGGATCCGCTGCGAACAGGCCGGGGCGGCCGTCATCCACGTTCACGCCCGCAACCCGCAGGACGAGTCTCCCTCCACGGACTTCCAGATTTTCAAAGAAATCTACGAAGGGCTTAAGGCGCGCACCCATCTCATCATCCAGATTTCAACCGGCGGCCGGGCCGGCATGGCCTATGAGCAGCGGAGCGATCGGCTTGCGCTCAAGCCAGAGATGGCCAGCCTGACGACCGGCTCCGTCAACTTTCCGGACTCGGTTTACGCCAACAGCCCCGAACTCATCGAACGCCTGGCAAGAGACATGCAGACCCACGGCATCAAACCGGAGATGGAGATTTTCGATGTCAGCATGATCCGCAACGCGGTGGAACTGGCGGAGAAAGGCCTGGCCGAAACCCCGCTGCATTTCGATTTCGTCATGGGCCTCAAAGGAGCCATCCCCGCCACCATCGAAAATCTGGTGCATCTCAAGAACAGCATCCCGGCCGAGGCCACCTGGACCGTGGCCGGCATCGGGCCGGCCCAGCTGGTCGTGAACGTCCACGCGATCCTGATGGGCGGGCACGTGCGCATCGGCCTGGAAGACAACATCTATTTCCGCAAGGGAGAACTCGCTCCGAACGAGCGCTTTGTCGAGCGGATGGTAAAGCTGGCCGCCGAGTTCGGCCGTCCGGTGGCTACTCCGGACGAGGCGCGGCGGATCATGCATTTGAAATAAGAGCGATCGGTCCTTGCACGACGGCATCGGGCGAGGACCTTCTGTATTTATCGTTCGATTGGAAACGTGAGCTGATAGTATTGAACCAGCCGGTGGCCCAGAATTCCGGCCAATTTCTTGTAAAAAACCAAACCGCTTTCGGGATGGTTTTTCAGAAGGGCTTCAAGCTTTCTCCCTTCCAGCTTCGAGCAACGCGTCGGCTCGATGCATTCTGCAGCGGCCGAATAATAGTTGCGATCCACCAGGCTCGACCATCCGAAGGCCTCCCCGGCCTGGTCGATCGTGTAGACCTCCCGGGGCGGGTCGCCGACGGATAACCGGACCTTTCCCTCGACAAACGTATAGAAATAATCGGCTGGGTCGCCCTCCCGGAAAACCACCTCTCCCTTCTCAAAGTTCACTGCGGTGGTGATCCCCATGAATTCCCTCACAAACAACTTGTCCATCTCCCACAAGAGATCGGCCTGATCGATCAGCATCGCTTTGCCTCCTTCCCCATCGATTCAAAAGGGATGGTCAGATGGTACACCCCGCTCTCGAGGTGGGCCTGCACGGGCAGCTCGCCCTTGTGAAACACGTTCATCATCGCCAGATTGTTGAAGAGTACATCGGCCGTAAATCCCTTAAGGCCTCTTTCCCTCGCCAAACGGATGAGCATGGCATACAGGTGAGTGGCGATGCCTCGGCCATGATAGGGTTCATCCACCACAAAGACCAGTTCGGCGAAAGAGCTGCCGGGGGTTCGCAAGTAGCGGCCTTCGGCGATGATGCGGCCCTTGCCTTCTTCGCCCACCAGCCCGACGATGGACATGTCCCGGCTCCAGTCCACGTTCACATATTCCTGCATCTTGGCGTGGGGCATGCTGCGCACCGAATGAAAGTAGCGCGAATAGTGGGTTTCGTCCGAAAACCGATAGAACAGGTGCCGCATGCCCTCTTCATCGGACGGTTTGATGGGCCGAAAGCGGACCGTCAGGTTATCCCTGAAAGTATGCGTGGCGCTGATGTCCAGAGGATAGAGCCGGGCGCTGCCTTCCAGGAAGATTTGATCGGGGTAGAGGATGTTGCGGGCTTTGGCCTCCCGCACCAGCCAGGCCCGGTCGTCGGGATGCGCAATCTCGATCAACGCCTGCGCCCGTTCCCGCACGGTGCGGCCTTCCAGATAGGCCACGCCCTGCTCCGTGACGACCGTGCTCACGGCTTCGAACATTCCGAACCGGTTGGGCCAATCGGCAATGGTGGGCAGGATGTTGGACCGGCCCTTGAGGTCGCGGCTGGTCAGCGCAAAGATGGAACGCCCGCCTTCAGAGAGGGCTGAGCCGGCGAAAAAATCAATGATCTCGGAAGGCCCGGTCGCCACAATGCCTTTGCCGACGTGCAGCCCGACGCGGCCGTACAAGTCGATCCGTCGGGCCGCGATGACGGTTACGAACCGGCGGTTGCGTCCGATGATCAGCGGGTTGAAAACCTTGTCGATGCGCTGGAACTCGACCAGTGGATTATGATCGAGCCACGCAAAAAGCTCTGGCGTGCCGAAGGCGTAAGACGTGAGGGACTTTCCACGATAGCTTTCCTTGCGGCGGTTGGTGACGGCCCCGGATTGGATCAGCTCCATTAACGGATCCGTGAAGAAGGGCGAATGGATGCCCAGGTGTTTTTTGGCTTTCAGATGCCGCCCCAAGGCCTCGTAGAGCGGTCCAATGGAAAAGGCAAGACAGCTTCCATCGTCGATCAAAGCGGCGGCATTCTGCGCCACGCGATCCAGGGCTTCATCGACGGCCCAGCGTTCGAAATACAAGGGTTCGTCTTCCGCCCAGACCAAGTAGTCGAATTCGGAGGCCGGAATGAATGTGTCGCCGAAGGTTCGCGGAATCTTCGGATTGACCTCCCCGACCGTTATGGATGCCTTTTCCATGGCTTCCCAGGCGACATCCACGGCCACTCCCAGGCTGCAATAACCGGCTTCGTTCGGAGGGGTGATTTGAACGATCGCCATGTCCAGGGGAATTTGACCGGATGACATCAATTCGGCGATTTTCTGAAAGCGGCTGGGTACCAGATCGACCTGGCCGTTTTCAATCGCGCGGTCCGCCGCCCACCCCGAGAAAAAGGTTTTCAAGCGGAAGTTCTGGGACTTGAGCGCTTCTATTGAAATCGCATCGCCGAAGCTGACCAGCTGGATCAATTCAAGATCTTCCAAATTCTTCTCCCGCGAACGCATGATGTGGCGAACCATGGTGCGCGGTTCCGCCACTCCCGTGCTCAAAAAAATGCTCATCCCCGGCTTGATTCGTTTGAGCACGGCGTCGGGAGAAACGGTCAAGGATCTCAAATGGGACGGAACGGTTTTCATAGACACATTCAATTGGCGAAGTTGTCGTCTTCCATGCGCACAGAAAGAAGATTGGCGCCAACCAGCAGGCAAGTGGTGCGATGCCGAAGACACGGGCAGATGGAGAAAGGCAGTTAGAGCCGCTGCAGGGGAGGAGAGCCCGCATCAGGTCTGACAGAGCGGAGGATGAGTCGCATTCAGTTGATAATATATATCCTTCGGTTTCAAAAGATCAAATAAATTCGGCGGTCTTAAAAATCTGCTGATCAAACGAAATCAACCGCCTTCCATGGGGGGAAAAAGCGTCACTTCATCGCCGCTGTTCAACCGCGTGCCGGGATGCGCCCTGCGGCCGTTGACCAGCAGGACCGCCTCGATGGCTGCCGGGATCCGCAGCGCGGCCAAGAGATCGGCGACGGTGGCTTCGTCGGCCAGGGCGAGCTTGAACTTCCCGGCGCCGGCCGGCGCGTAGTCGCGCAGGTTGGCGAAGGTCTGGACGCTTATTTTCATTCCCGACCCTTCCGCGGCTAGCGCAGCCCCAGTTGCTTCAGTTTGGCATCTGACGGCCGGCCCTCCGGATCCCAGCCCCGCAGGGCGTAGTAGGGCGCCAGCATCTCCTCCAGCCGGCAGACCATCCCTTGGGCCGGGCCGACCGGCATGGGTTCGCGGGTGATGCGCGGGGGCAGGCTGTCGTCTTTGCGCGTGAAGCCCTCTGCTTGCAGGTAAAGCCGCTCGGCGTTGAAGATGCGCTCGCCGATGAGTTCCAGCTCCTCGGGTGTATACCCGGCACCGGTGGCGGCGTTGAGCAGTTCGGTGATCCCGACCGGCTTCACCATCAGGTCTTGCTCTACCAGGTAGCGCACGCTGAAGAACACGCACAGTCCGGCCGCGTCGATCACGCAGAAGAGATCCTGCCACTTGGCCACCAGCGGTGGTTTGTCCTTCCAGGTGTGCGGATCGGCTGCGACGGGCACGCCCAGGAGCTCGAAGTAGGCGGGGTCTCCGCGCATGTGGGAGCCGCCGATGGGAGACGTGGCATAGGCCAGGCCCATGCCCTGCTCGCCGCGCGGGTCGTAACCGGCGAAATCCAGTCCCTTGGCGACCATGGCCAGCTCCGGGTGCCCGCAGCGGGTCGCCAGCCGCAGGCTGCCCTCAGCCAGCAGGCCGCCGAAGCCCTCCCGCCGGGCGGTCATCCGGGTCAGCCGGACCAGGGCATCGCCGTCGCCCCAGCGGATGGGCATTCCCACCTCGGATTCCTTCAGGTGCCCTTTTTCGAAAAGCTCCATCGCGCAGGCGATGGTCGAGCCCATGCTGATGGTGTCCAGCCCCAGCTCATTGCACTCGTAGTTCGCCTTGGTGAGGGCGGCCAGATCGTCCACCCCGCAATCCGACCCGAGGGCATAGACGGTTTCGTACTCCGGACCCTCGCCTTCGCCCTGGTAAGGACCATCGGGGATGCGGGTGACCCGGCCGCAGGCGATCGGGCAGCTGAAGCAGGGTTTGGCGCGCACCAGGTATTTTTGAGTGAGCGTTTCACCGTAGATGGACTCCCAGCCCTCGAAGGTCCCCTGCTGGAAGTTGCGGGTAGGGAAGACGCCATGGCTCTGGGTGCCGACCACCGTGATGGCGGTGCCATGGGTACGCAGGGCTGGAGGGGTATCCTGGGTCTTGATCTTGAAGGCCTCGCGGTATTTCGTGTTGACGGCTTTAAAGGCGGCCGGGTCGGCGAGCGCGACCTCCCCCTGGCCGCGCACCGCCACGGCCTTGAGGTTCTTGGCGCCCATGACCGCGCCCACACCGGCACGGCCGGCGGCGCGATCCCGGTCGTTCATGATGGCGGCGAAAAGGACGCGGTTCTCGCCGGCCGGGCCGATCACGGCCGTCTTGGCCTTTGCATGGGTTTCGCTGCGCAGGGCATCGTCGGTTTGATGCGTGGTCTTGCCCCAGAGATGGTCTGCCGGCCGCAGCTCGGCGCGTTCGCCGTCGATCCAGAGGTACACCGGCCGGGCGGAACCGCCTTCGAAGATGACGGCGTCATGGCCGCTTTTCTTCAGCTCGGCCGGGAAATTCCCGCCGGAGTTGGAGCAGGTGATGGCTCCGGTCAGGGGTGACTTGGTGGTCACCACGTAGCGGGCGCCGGTGGGAGCGGCCGTGCCGGTCAGCGGCCCGGTCGCCATGATGATCTTGTTTTGCGGTCCGAGGGCATCGCAGGCCGGGTCGACTTCCCGGCGCAGGTAATAGATGCCGAGTCCCCGCCCGCCGATGTAACTCCGCGCAACCTGCGGGTCGAGCGGCTCATAGGTAATCCGCCCCCGGCTCAGATCCACTCTTATAATTTTTCCGCACCAGCCGTGCATGTCCCGTCTCCTGATATCAATATATTACCAATGTTGGCCCGCTCGGCTCGCTGGTTCCTTTGGAAGCTGGGTACCATACCACACGGCAACAACCCAAACGACGTCGGCCTTGATTTTATAAAAAAACCGATATGGCGAGATGATTACCTCTCGGTAGGGAAGGTCTGGAAACTCAGGTATGATTCTTCCGGATTCAGGAAAGTTCTCAAGCCTTCACAATATTTTTCGGTTCGATTTCGAAAACCGGTCGCCGCCGAAGGTTTATCCCGGCGGATATATGAAAGGGCAGAAAGAAACTGGTTTCGGGCTGAAGGGGTAAATCGGACCTTCACGAAGGCTCCCGGGCTAAGAGTGAATCGGCTTCGGTAAGAACGGTATCCAAGTCAATTCCATCACCAATTTCTATTTCCCTATCTCCCCTGGCCAAAAGGCGCAGGAGCTCTTTTTCATGTTCGGATTTTTCATACATCTCAACACCGGTCATCACCGCTACTGCCCGGCCTCTTTGGGTAATGATTAGTGGCTCTTTGCTTTTTTTTAACTGTTTAATGATGTTGGCGGCATCCTGTCTCAAATCGCTCACCGGAATGATATTTAATAGCTTACCCATAGAGTACCTCCTCATTGTATTCTTACATGTACTACCAAACGCAGTATAAAACAACGGCTGATTCCCTTGATAGAACATCCGGTAATGTGGTCTCGTTTTATAGAGAGGTGACGACAATGCAAGCAGCGACTGTGCCACGTACCAAGAGAATGCGTCGTGCCAAAATTGATGTGGGAAGACCGGTGATCGGAATTCGCGAATTGAGGAGCAAGGCATCTGAGATTGTCTGTCTCCTGCCCACTTCCTGGCAACGATCACGTAGTGGCGATTTCGTTGGGATATTACTTGCCAGAGGAACGAATAATCCCCAAAACATAA
>CAZEKN010000083.1:0-6398 GCA_964512755.1 uncultured Desulfatibacillum sp.
ACGCGGAGTCCCTCCTGGTGCAGGTGTTTGACGAAATTGGCGAAGTTCGGTGGGAATTCCGGCGATATGTACAAGATGTCCATGGCGGCCGTCACTCCAGTTCGTCGAAGCGGCAGCTCAGCATGACGCCCTCGCCGTCGAACGTGCTTTTTACTTTGTAATGGAGAGACTTGAACATCCGGATCATGCCTTGATTGTTGGGAGAGGTGTAGGCCATGAGACCGAAGAGGCCCTTTTCGCGCGCGCTGTCCGCCAGTTTGCGTAGGATCCGGCGACCGATGCCCTTGTTCTGAAACTTCTTGTTCACCGAGAAGGCGACCTCCGCCATGTTGATCTTTTCGATCAACATGCATTCCCCGACGGCCACCACCTGGCCGAACCCGAACTCGCCGACCACCGCCAGCAGTGTCAGGTCTTTTACGTAGTCGACATTCGAGCGGATTTCGACATCCGAACGTGAAAAACTCGTCTTCTCGTGCCGGAACCGCGAGAAGATGTCCTCCTTGTCCAGGCCGTAGTAATGCTCCTGGATGCGACGTTCGTCGACCGGTTTGGCCGGCCGGACGACCACCTCATCGCCGTCGATCTCCAGGGTTTCCTCCAGCATGATCGGGTAGACCCCCCGCACGGCCTCTCCCAGGGTCCGCTCCGGGCCGATCAGACCCAGCTTTTTGGCTGCGGCAAAGAGCTCCTCGCGGAAGCTGGGGTGAGCGATGCTAATCATCCCGACCACCCGTTCCTGCAGGCTTTTGCCGAAGAGGTTGAACACGCCGTATTCGGTCACGACATAGTGAACGTCGGCGCGCGGCACTCCCACATTGGTGTCGGTCAGGATGGGAACGATATTGCTGTGTTGACCGTCGTCGGAGGTGGAGAACAGCATTAGAATGGATTTTCCGCCCGGCGACCGCCTGGCGCCGCGTACGAAATCCACCGTGCCGGAGACTCCCGCAAAAAATGTTCGGGCCGCCGCTTCAACCTCCACCTGGCCGGTGAGGTCCATCGTCCGAGCCACGTTCATCGACACCATGCGATGGTGCCGGGCGATGACAAAGGGATCGTTGACGTAGTCCGACGGCCGGAAATCGACCGCCGGGTTGTTGTCCAGAAACTCATACAGGTTGTGGGAGCCGATGGCGGCGGAGGCGACCAGCTTTCCGTCGTTGTATCCCTTGCGGCGGTTGGTGATGACGCCTTGCGAAAACAGATGCATGATGTCGTCGGTCAAAAACTGCGAATGGACGCCCAGATCGTTCTTCTCACCCAGGGCCTGAATGGTGGCCTGCGATGCTGCATCGAGGCCGATCTGGATCGTGGCGCCGTCCTCGACCAGCCGCGCGATCAGCTGCCCGATGCGGGTGGCGGTTTCCGAGGTGGGACGGGATTCGACCGACAGAAGCTGTTCCTCGTGCTCGACCAGGATGTCGACATCGTTGACGTGGATGAAGCTTTGGCCGAGAACCCGCGGCATCTGGGGGTTGACCTGGGCGATGACCAGATCGGCCGCCATGGCGGCCGCCAGGGTGACGTCCACCGATATTCCCAGGCTCATCCAGCCGAAGTCGTCGGGCGGCGAGACTTGGACCAGCGCCGCATGAATCGGAAGTTTTTTGGAGATGAAGAGGTCCGGGACATCGGACATGTTCATCGGAGTGATGAACCGCAGGTGGCGGGCGATCAGATCGGAATTGGCGGCGCCGAGATAAATCGTGCGCAGGTTCAGGGCAAAATCCTGGGTCTGGTCGGCCAGAGCGCTCAGCGGTGTCGTTTCAGTGCTGAGCAGCCGCACGATTTCAAGTCCGCTCAGGCGCGCGGCCGCTTGGGACAGCTCGCGCACCAGGGCCTGCGGCTGCCCGCAGGCGGAGCCGATGAAAACGCGCTGCCCCGATTTGATCAGCCGAATGGCATCGGCGGCGCTGCGCCGCTTTTCCAGGTAGGCATCCGCCCAATAGGTGGCTGTCGGCATGGTCGACCTCCGATCCGGTGAGATGGCGCGCAGATCGTCATCGTCTGCATAAGATCAGGCTACTGAAAAAGCACAGGGTTGTCAAACCGGGCGGGCGGCCCGATTTTCCTAAGCGGGGCCTTTACACAGCGTAAAAATTCCGGACATCCGGCCTGGCGTGAATGGCTCCCGCAGCCGCCGCAGGATCGAATTGTCCAATTGCTTTCAGATAGTTGATGGCTTCACGGGCACAGCGGTTCCTGGCATGCGGATTGCTGCTCCATACGGAGGATGCGACGGTCCGGGGAGCGATTTCATCGGCCGGCGCGCATGGTCCGCCATGCTCTACTCGACACGTTCAAAACTGGTTGCAAGCTTCCTGGGGGTGTCTCTCCTGGTCGGCGCCGCGTCGCTTTTGATCGGCGTACGCCTGGTCGACACGCACGTCTTCGGAGAGGCCCTGAACCGGGTGCGGCAGGATCTCAATGCTGCCAACGAAATGTATGCCACCCGGGTCAAGCACGTCAAAACCTCCCTAAGCATTACCGCCCTGGGGTTTGCATTCATTTCCTCGGTCCGGGACCAGAATGCCGCTGATTTGGCTCTGCGCCTGGAGCGCATGGCCAAGTTGGCCGATCTGGATTTCGCCGGCATTGTTGCCGAAGACGGCCGCACGCTGTGCCGAACCGGGCCCAACGCATTTCCACGGCCCGACCAGCGGTTGGACAACCCGCTGGTGGCGGCCGTGTTGCAGCAGCGCGTGTCCGTTTCCGGGACCGAAGTGCTGCCGGCCGAGTTCCTGGTGCAGGAGAACCACGAACTGGCCGAACGCGCGCGGATTCCCCTGGCCGCCGACGCGCCGACCCCATCGGGAGGCCGCGAGGACGTGTCCGCCGGGATGTCGATCGCCGCGGCGGTTCCGGTCTACGACGGAAATAATTTCCTGGGCGTGCTGTACGGGGGCATGCTGCTCAACCGCAGTGAGGCCTTCGTCGATACCGTCCGGGACACGGTTTTCCAGGGTGAGACGTTTAAGGGGCGGGGCATCGGGACGGCCACGATTTTTCTCAACGACGTGCGGATCGCCACCAATGTCCTGACGCCCGAAGGCAAACGGGCACTGGGCACGCGGGTCTCCCTCGAGGTGAAGGATCACGTGCTCGGCCGGGGCCGGCTTTGGGCGGATCGGGCGTTTGTCTTCAGCGACTGGTTCATCACGGCCTACAGCCCGATCGAGACGCTCGCCGGCCGCCGTGTGGGCATGCTGTACGTCGGTGTCCTGGAGGAAAAATACACCGATATCCGCAGTCAGCTGCTCACCACCTACGTTCTGCTCACGCTGGTGATCATGCTGGCGGCGGCCGGCCTCGGGTATTTCATCGCCAGTCGCATCACATCGCCGATCCAGGGCCTGATCAAGGCCAGCCGCCAGGTCAGCGAGGGCAACCTCACGCCGGACATCGGCCCCTCCGAGAAGGGCGAGATCGGTCTGCTGCAGAACACCTTCCGCGAGATGGTGGCCGCCATGGGCCGACGCCACGCCGACAGCGAGGCCCGCATCATCCAGACCCAAAAGCAGGCGAGCGTCGGGCGGCTGGCGGCGGGCGTGGCCCACGAGATCAACAATCCGCTCACCGGCGTTTTGACCTATACTCATCTATTGCTGCGGCGCAAGGACCTGGCGACGGACATCCGCTCCGATCTGCAGATCATCGCTGAAGCGACCGAGCGGGTGCGCAAGATCGTCAAGGGGCTGCTGGATTTTTCGCGCCAGACCCGGCTGGACCCGGAGCCCACCGACATCAACCGGCTGGTGGCGACCGCGATTGCGCTGATCGAAAACCAGGCGTTGATGAAAGGGGTGACCATCAAGTTCAGCCCCGGCGAAAAACTGCCCGAGCTGACCGTGGACCGCAGTCAAATTCAGAGCGTGCTCATCAACATCATTATCAACGCCCTGGACGCGACCGAGACGGGCGGAGCCATCCGGCTCTTCACGGCCGCCAGCCTGACCGGGCAGCCGGCTGGCCGCAAAGGGGTCGAGATCACCATCGTCGACACCGGCGGCGGCGTTCCGCCGGAACATCTGGACAAGCTGTTCGAGCCGTTCTTCACCACCAAACCGGTCGGTCAGGGAACCGGCCTGGGGCTGGCGGTGTCCCTGGGCATCGTCCAGGGCCATGGCGGCCACATCCGCGTCCAGAGTGAGGTCGGTAAGGGATCGCGATTTTTCATCTGGCTGCCGGCGGAGAAAGCCAATGGGAATGAGAGTGCTGGTAGTTGACGACGAGGCCATTGTTCTCAAAAGCTGCCAAGCGGTCCTGGAAGCCGAAGGCTGGGAGGTCGCCCTGGCCGGATCGGTCGCGGCGGCCCTGGCGCTCATCGACGCCGAGCCGCCGGCGCTCCTCCTGGTGGATGTCAAGATGCCGGTGCAGGACGGCATGCATCTCATGCGCTGCCTCAAGCAGAGAGGAAGCGGCATTCCGGTCGTCATCATGAGCGGCTATTCCACTTCGGAAACGATTCGGGAGGCCGGGGACCTCGGTGCCGTGGCGTTTATCTCCAAACCCTTCACTCCCGATGAACTCGCCGCAACCGTGCGGTCGATTCAGAAGCGATTGCAAAAGGAGGAATCCCATGCCCAACCCAAAAGTTCTGGTGATTGACGACGAGCGGATCGTCATCGACAGCATCGCCAAGATCCTGAAGGAGGAGCGCATCGACGTGGACTCCACGCTGAGCGGTCGCCAGGGCGTGGAAATGGCCCTGCAGAACGACTATGACCTGGTGTTGAGCGATCTGCGCATGCCGGATATCGGCGGCATGCGCGTTCTGAGGGACATCAAGCGCGCCAGGCCGAAGCTGCCGGTGGTGATCATCACCGGCTATGCGACCGTGCCTTCCGCCGTCCAGGCCATGAAGCTGGGGGCCGCTGAAATACTTGAAAAGCCTTTTTCACCGGACGGCTTGGTGTACACGGTGCAGAAAGCCCTGCAGCCGGTGCCGCCGGAGGCGGTCGAAGAGCAGGGGGTGGTTCACCGCGATGAAATCCTGCGGCTGCTCGAACGCGCGGCGACCGATCAGAACATGGTCTACGAGTTAATGCACTGCGGGGCTGACGCTCTGGCGGACTCCCAGCTGACGAACGCCGAAAAGCTCGCGATCCTGACGGCCGATATCGAGTGGATCGAAAAGCACATCGGGCAGCTATCGGCCACGCAGCGCAAGTGGCTGGATGCGCGGCGCAACAGCGAAATCTGGTAGGGTTCGACGCAGCGCGCCTAACCGGCATGAGTAATTAAGACTTACATTAAGACTTGCGGCAGTTGTGTCCTTCGGCATTTTGATCTAAAATATAACATGTGAGTGCAGAATGGGTTCGGTGGCGTCTGCCGGCGGTTTAAAACCTTCGGCGTTCAACCGATGACCGCTGCGCTTCAGTGTTTTTCAAAATGCCGCTTCTCCTGGAGGGGGTGAGGGAGGAGCGAAGAGATGACCGAGGGACCGGGATGAAACGATGGATGATCGCGGTTGTGCTGGTGTTTTTCATGTGCCACGGCGCATTCGGCGGCCAGGCACCCCCCAAGAAGAAGCCTGCCCCAAAATCCAAGCCCCGACCGGTTGCGGTGGTGCCTAGCGAAGAGCCGAAACTGCCTTTTGAAGCTTACGCCGTGGCGGATGCCCTCGACGGAAAGGTGCTGGAGGGGCAGAACATGCACCTGCGCTGGCCCCAGGCCAGCCTGACCAAACTCATGCTGGCCGCCGTGGTGGTGGACCGCATTGAGCGCGGCGAACTAAAGCTCAGCGATTCCATTACGGCTTCCAAGAACGCCCAGGGCATGGGCGGAACCCAAGTGTTCCTGAAGGCCGGCGAAACCTTTACATTGGATGAACTGATGACCGCTGCCATGGTCGAATCCGCCAATGATGCGGCCTATGCCATCGCCGAACACGTTTCCGGAAGCGCCGACGGCTTCGTGGCCCTGATGAACCGCAAGGCCCGGGCATTGGGCATGACGGACACCGAGTTTCACGGCGTCCACGGGCTGCCGCCGTCGAACGGTCGATCCGATAACCTGACCACCTGCAACGACATGATCCGCCTGGCGCGCGAGGTGCTCCAGCACCCGCAGATCCTGAACTGGACCTCCATCGAACAGACCACCTTCCGCAACGGAACGCTGGTGATCACGAACAAGAACAAACTGGTGGGCCGGGTCCCCGGCGTAGACGGCCTCAAGACCGGCTACACCCGGCGGGCCGGGTTCAATATCGTGGCGACGGGAGCCAACGGCGACCGGCGGTTGATCGTGGTGGTTCTCGGCAGCCCCGAGTCGCGGATCCGTGATGCGTTTGCAGCCGAAAAATTCCACGAGCACATGCAGGTTCTGCCGGCGGTGCATGACCATGCGATCGAGCGGACGGCATCCGGGGGATGACGCAACATCGACCT
>CAZEKN010000083.1:6498-8983 GCA_964512755.1 uncultured Desulfatibacillum sp.
TCACGATGCGGCCGGCCGGGATGCGGCCAACGCGGCTCTGATCGCTTCGATCACCTGGCCGGCTGTGTAGAAATCGCTCTTAAACATCGGCTGCCCATCGGCTGCATACACCACCAGCAACGGGATCGTCAGGCTGCCCGCCTCCTGCAGCATTTTTCGACCATCGGGGTTGCTTCCGGTCAGGTCCACCTTGACGGGCAGCAGCGCTGGCCCCGACACCAACTTCACCAATTCCGAATCGCGCCAGACGCTTTGCTCCAAGGCTTTGCAGTTCAGACACCATTCCGCAGTGAAGATCATCACGACGGGTTTGTGTTCTTTGAACGCGCGGTCCAGCCGCTGCGGCGTGTAGGATACCCATGCGATCGGTCCTGTGTCCGTCAAGCTTACGGCGCCGTAAAAACATAGGACGGCCGTCGCTGTACTCAGTGCGGCCCAGATGACTTTGGTCTTTTTTCCCGAGGAAAGCATGATCGCGCGCAGGCCGGTCCAGGCGGCGGCGGCGGCGCCCAGAATCATCACGGGCCACCAGTGCCAACGGCTGGGAGGCGCCGCCGGGTCCGACCACCATGTGCCGAGGCCGATCCCGATGAAGTAGGCGGCCGTCGCCAGCATGAGAATCGCCATGGCCTGCTTGAGCAGCTCGCTGCCCGGGCCGGTCCTGGGCAGGCGGCGGACCAGGCGGGGAAATGCAGCGAGCAGAGAGGGCAGGCCCATCCCGGCACCGATGGCCGCGAACGTGACGATGGTGACGCCGGGCTCCTGGGTGGCAGCCCAGGCCGCCGCCGTTCCCATGAACGGCGCCGTGCAGGGCGTGGACAGCACGGCCGTGAGCACGCCGACGCACAGGGAGCCTGCCAGGGTTTCCTGGCGTGGATTCAGCGCATAGATGAAGCCGGGCAGGCGCACGGAGTAAACACCGAACATGCCGACGGCCATGGCGGCGATGATGAGGCCCACGCCGATGGTAAAGGCCGGGTACTGGAAGAGTTGATTGGTCGACGTGAAACCGCTGACCATCGAGACGATGCCGCCGAGCACCACCCAGAAGGCTAGCACCCCGGCAAAGGTGAACAGGCCGAGGATCAAGCAGCGTCGACGGTCGGCGGCGGCTGCGTTGGACAGGCTGATGAGCTTGATCGGCACGAGCGGCAGCACACAGGGCGTGAAATTGAGCAGAAAGCCGCCGAAGGTGGCCAGCAACAGAATCGCGGCCGCGGTCAGGGGCGATTCCGGATCCAATGCGAACCCGAATCCGAATAACCTAAACTGAAGAAGACGCTGCGTTCCGTCGTTCGCGCGTGATTCGTAGTCCCGGAACAATTCGGAATCTGCCGCCAACGCCGTCCCATCCGGGAGTCCCGGGGGCCACTCCGCGGTGCGAGACACCCGCTGGGGCATCAGGCAGTAGGTCAATGCGCAGGCTTGGTATTCCACCCCTACGGTCACGGATACGCCGGCGCCGGAGGTTCCCCGGATCAGCCTTACGGGAAGATAGATCACGGTGCGCCCCTCGAAGCTCATGATCGGGGCATCCACGAAATCCACCTTGAACGGCCGAGCCTGTGGGTATAATGGCGGCTCCGACAAGACGCCTTCGCTCGACGCACTGACCCAGACCCGCGTCGGAAACGGCTTAAAGTCGCGGACGTCGCTCAATTGGCCCTTGTCCGCCATGATGTGATAGCCGGAACCGATGTCAAGTACCACGGCGAGCACGGCGTTTTCAGCAGGGTGAGCCGAGGCGCCCGACCAGGCCGTTGTGATCGATACAGGGTCTTCGTCTCCGGAAGGCTCCGACGGCAGCAGAAGAGAGGACTGCCCGGCGTCCACGGAAGCGCTGAGGACAATCGCCAGAAGGCTTGCAAGGCCCAAAAGCAGAAGTTTCAATCGCATGAAGCGACGATACCACATTTCTCCCCGAACCATCCAGCCCGAATGCCGCTTCACGTGAATTTGCCGGACGGAGCGGATGCGATTTCCGAAGAGATGGGGGCGTTGCCGCCGACGGGGTGCATGCAATCGATCTTGATCCTTGTTTGACTTTTGCATGGTACCCGCATAAACTAAAAGGATTAAAAAAATTACCGCGGCGGCATGATCGGCGAACCCAATCCGGTTTCATCGGCACCACCGCCGCAGGATCGAGGAGAATCAGACATGAGTATCAGCATCCCCAAGGAGAAGTTTTTCTTTACGTCGGAGTCGGTGACCGAGGGGCATCCGGACAAGGTGGCCGACCAGATCTCGGACAGCATTCTGGACGCCATCATGACCGAAGACAAACGCTGCCGGGTGGCCTGCGAGACGCTCGTCACCACCGGCATGGCGTTCATCGCCGGCGAGATCACAACGAGCACCTATGTCGAGATGCCGCAGATCGTGCGCGATACCATCCGGGACATCGGCTACAACTCATCGAAGATGGGGTTCGACTGGCAGACCTGCGCGGTGATGACCAGCATCGACCATCAGTCGCTGGACA
>CAZEKN010000084.1:0-8907 GCA_964512755.1 uncultured Desulfatibacillum sp.
CGTGAGCTGGGTTTAAAACGTCGTGAGACAGTTTGGTCCCTATCTTTCGCGGGCGTAGGATATTTGAGGGGATCTGTCCCTAGTACGAGAGGACCGGGATGGACGAACCTCTGGTGTTCCAGTTGTCGCGCCAGCGGCATTGCTGGGTAGCTAAGTTCGGAAAGGATAACCGCTGAAAGCATCTAAGCGGGAAACCTACCCCAAGATCAGATATCCCTCCTGGTGGGAAACCCCCAGGACTGAAGGCCCCTCGAAGACTACGAGGTTGATAGGCCAGGTGTGTAAGTGCGGCAACGCATTTAGCTTACTGGTACTAATAGGCCGTGCGGCTTGGCCACAAAATAATTTACACGACCGCAAAATGCTTGTTGATACAATCGCATGTAAATTGTCTCAATTAAATATTGTCTTCATTTTTCGGTGGCTATTGCGAAGAGGAAACACCCGTTCCCATCCCGAACACGGAAGTTAAGCTCTTCAGCGCCGATGGTACTGCACGGAGTCCCGTGTGGGAGAGTAGGTCGCCGCCGAATTCTTTAATAGCCTGGGTCTCTTTAGATCCAGGCTATTTTTTTGCGCGCAGCAGGGTGAATCCACTTGAAGATGAAAGTGTTCAACCCGCCCGACAGGGATAAGTGCCTGATGCATCTCCCCAACATAGCCCAAGTTTGCTAAAAATTTTCCCGTCAGGTCGATTTTAGCGCGAAATTGCAAGAGGTAATTTATCCGCACTTAAGCGGCGACGGGGTTCAGGCAGGATGCATTCAGCGCTGCGCACCGATCGCACCGAGCTCACCGACCAGCCAGATCTGGGAAACATATATGATGCTCAGTCGGGTGGAAAGCACCTTTCATTGCCTCAAATCCTCGCTGGGGCTCAGACCCTATTTTCAACAAATTGAGGCCCGTGCCGATGCGCATCTATTCATATCGGTGCTCGCCTACCACCTGTGCTGCACGATTGAATACAAACTGCGCCAGGGCGAGGACCATCGCTCGTGGGGCAGCATCCATGAGATCTTATCGACCCATCAGCGCCTGAGCCTCGAATACAATGTCAAAGAGCAGAACCAAACCCAGCGCCGCCATTTAAGGCTGTGCAGCCAGGCGGAGCCGGAACACCGCCAGATCTACCAACGCCTGAATCTGAAGTAGCTCGCGCTGCCGCGAAAAATTGCGGCCGTAAAATGAGTAGTGACGATAGCCACCGCTAAGACCCTGAAATATCGTCATATGCTAAAAAATGGCGAAGTTAGGTTAGAGCTTACCGTTCTCATTTTTATTGTCAGGAATTGATTCCATGATATTTAGGTCGGCCACGGGGCATGGCTGGAGTCTCGTTTTGGGAAAGGGGCATTCGAATCGGGGACTCAATGCGCAGTTGGTCAGGCGGCGAGCAATCCAAAATAAATCGAATGAATCTGTGGTTTTTTTACATAGACCGCAGCTTACCCATAGTTTCCTTGTCTTACCTTAATTTAAAGAGCTCAAGGTTGGAAATAGGGTTGGAAATTTAGCTAAGAAATGAAAAAAGGACTTAGATACAGATCTAAGCCCTTGATTTTATGGTGCGCCCGGCTGGACTTGAACCAGCGGCTTTCAGCTCCGGAGGCTGACGCTCTATCCCCTGAGCTACGGGCGCGTATAACATCGTGACCGGAACTAATAGTGGAACAGGATGGGTTAGTCAAGAGCGAAAAAAGCTTCATCCCGGCTGCACCGAAGCATTCTCAAGCGCTGCCTTGGCCTCACCCACCACATAGAGGGAGCCGGCCACCAATGTAAGGCTTTGCGGCGCAGCGGTCTCCATGGCGTAGCGTAGCGCGCTTCCAACGTCCCGCATAATATGAATATCGGAGACCAGCTTCCGGGCTGTCGTCGCTATTATTTCCGGAGGGAGTGCGCGATTGATTTTCGCCTGGGTGACAATCAGTCGAGAGGCTTTTGGCAGCAGCAGCTTCAACATGGCCTCATAGGGCTTATCATCAAGAATGCCGATGACCATGGTGATTTCGCGATCGCTAAAGTGCAGAGTCAAATGCTGAGCCAACTGTCTGGCCGCTGCAAGGTTGTGGGCGCCATCCAGCATGACGAGGGGCATTTCGCAAACCAACTCAAGGCGCCCGGGCCAGCGGTTGGTTATGAGGCCTTCACGAATGCTCGAAGTGCTAATCCGGGAGGCCCTCTGCATCAGAAGCTCGCAGGCGGCCAGTGTCAAAGCCGCGTTTTCAGTTTGATAGCCTCCTCGAAGGCTGGTCGCCATATTGGGCCAAATATGGTTCATGCCATAATAGGTGAAGCGACCGCCGCTGGCTCTGCGGACACGAAACTGAGCCCCGAGACGGAAAAGAGGTGCCGATCGTTTAAGCGCCGTTTCCGTAACGACGGCTATGGCGGATGCCTGCCTAACTCCGGTAACTACAGGACGGCGGCGTTTAATGATGCCGGCCTTTTCGAATGCGATCTCCCGCAGGGTGTGGCCGAGATATTCGCGGTGCTCCAAAGATATATTTGTGATGATCGACAACGCCGGCGTGAGGATGTTGGTGGCATCCAAACGGCCGCCCATACCGGTTTCGATTACGGCCCAGTCGACCCTGCGGCGGCTGAATTCGTCGAGTGCCATGGCAGTGGTGAACTCGAAAAACGTAGGATCACGGCCGGCAGGAAGAACCCTTCTCACACGCCGGTAGAGCCGCACGATGTCTGCGTCGGTGATCTCCATGCCGTCGATCTTGATGCGCTCATTGAAACGAACGAGGTGAGGTGACGTATATAGGCCAACTCGGTAGCCGGACCGCATGAAAATGGATGCGAGATTGGATGACACCGAGCCCTTTCCATTGGTTCCGGCTACGTGGATGCAAGGGTATCGGTGATGAGGGTTTCCTAATCCGGCCAGCATCCTGCGGATAGTGGCAAGCCCTAACTTGATTCCGAATCGCCTCAAGGCAAACATGCGATCGAGGCATTCCGTGTGCGTTTGGCGGCGGGACATCGGGATGAAAAAACCCGGCGGGAATCCCACCGGGTTCTGTCTGTTGGGTTTGGAGGTTAACGCCTGCGCGCGGCTCGCGCTGCTGCTATGCGTTCTCTTCGCTGCGCTTCTCGCTGTTTGCGACGTCGGTGCTCGCTTGGCTTTTCGTAACTCTTTTTCAATTTCAAACGCTTGAAGAGTCCGTCATTCTGAATTTTCTTCTTCAGAATGCGCATGGCCTTTTCGATGTCATTGTCGATGACTTTGACCTCGATTTCCTTCAACAATATCGCCCCTTTCGTGCCGTCGGGAGGTAACGTTAAGACGTTTTTCCGCCGGTTATTTTAATTAAAAATTATAAGGAAAAACTAATACTGGATAATTTCAGTCTTTGCAAGAAAAAAAGTAAGGTCATAATTGACTTGACACCATAGCGCCCTTCCGCCATACTCTGCCCCCACCCAATTGAGGATCTTATTGTTTATCCATCACATTTCCAAAAGGAGGCCATCCCATGCGTTTGATTCTTTTGGGCGGACCTGGGGCCGGCAAAGGAACCCAGGCCAATTACATCAAGGAGCGGTACCAAATCCCTCAGATTTCCACTGGTGACATGCTGCGCGCAGCCGTCAAGGCAGGGACGGAGTTGGGTAAACAGGCTAAGGGTTTCATGGATTCAGGGGGGCTGGTGCCGGACAGCGTCATCATCGGCCTGGTCAAGGAACGGATAAAGGACGCGGACTGCAAAAGAGGATTTTTGTTCGACGGCTTTCCCCGGACCATCCCCCAAGCTGATGCCATGAAGGATGCGGGGGTGGATATCGATGCGGTCGTCGACGTCGACGTTCCTGATGAAGAAATCATTAAGCGCATGAGCGGCCGGCGGGCTCATCTTGCTAGCGGCCGTACGTATCACATCATTTTCAACCCGCCCAAAGTCCCCGGCAAGGACGATATCACCGGCGAACCTTTGGTTCAACGCGACGACGACAAGGAAGAAACCGTCAAGAAGCGTTTAGAGGTATACCATAATCAGACTGAGCCTTTAATTGATTACTATAAGAAGTGGGAGGCCTCCAAAGACAAACGGGCGCCGAAATACATCCACATCCACGGAATTGGCAAGGTTGAGGAGATCCGCGATAAGATATTCGCTGCTTTGGATCCAAAAAAATAAGAAAAGCACTCGACCCAAAATCCTGCCTTCGATTGAATTGGGGCAGGATTTTTTTATGAAGACGGCCGGGGTAAGTACAAATCAGGCCGGTGATCGATGATTTTTCGTCCGCTGAACACTCGTCTTATATAATTGTACAATTGTCGGAACGGATGATTTCACTCCTCCCTTTGCTTGTTGAGGCTCGGCTTCACCGACGTGTCGATCCGGAAAGTTGCTCGGAATCGACGCGGTCAGCTTTTTTCTCGCACAATCAAGAGAATCATAACGCAGTTTTTGGCATCGAAAAACACGAAACTGCTTGACAGGCACGGCTTGGGAATATTAAACTAATACTAAAGATTCGAGGAAGTGTTCAACCCGCCGTCTGTGAGGATTCTTTTTCATTATACGTCTTAACATCCTCCTGCACAACCGACATGGATCCTGTCCGTTCACTAATAAGCTTCAAGCACGTCGGTTGATTTTTCCCTGTTGGGGTGCGTTGATAAATCCGGATCCATTCAAACGCAATCTTAAGGCACCTAATAGCTTCGTTGATCACGACCACGATCTAACGAGGTGCCTGTCGGGTAACGACAATCAAACCGGCCGCCTTCAAGCGCCGATACCGTCGGCGGGCAATCGATCGTCCGCTGAAAAATTGAGGGGAAATGGTTTAATGAACATTGCGGAACTGAAAGAGAAGAAGATCAACGAACTGATGCAGATGGCCAGGCAGTTCAACATCGAGGGCGCCTCCAATATGCGCAAACAGGAACTGATGTTTGCCTTGCTGCAGGGGCAGATCGAAAAGAACGGCATGATCTACGGGGAAGGAACTCTGGAGATCCTGCCGGACGGATTCGGTTTTTTGCGGTCGCCCAGTTCCAATTATTTGCCCGGTCCGGACGATATATACGTTTCGCCTTCCCAAATTCGACGTTTTAACTTGCGCACCGGGGATACCATATCCGGACAAATCCGCCAGCCCAAAGAGTCTGAACGGTATTTCGCGTTGCTGAAGGTCGAGGCCGTAAATTACGAAGACCCTGAGGTGGCTCGCGACAAAATTCTGTTCGACAACCTGACTCCGCTTTATCCCGAACGGAAGATGGGTTTGGAAACCGATTCGGATAGCTACTCCACCCGGATACTGGACCTGATGGTCCCCATTGGCTTCGGCCAGCGCTGCCTCATTGTTTCTCCACCGCGATCCGGTAAAACTATGCTGCTTCAGGCCATCGCCAATTCCATTATCAAGAGCCACAAGGACGTGGTGCCGTTTGTGCTGTTGATCGACGAGCGGCCGGAAGAGGTGACCGACATGGAGCGCACGGTGAACGCGGAGGTAATCAGTTCGACCTTTGACGAGCCCGCCGAGCGGCATGTGCAAGTGGCCGAGATGGTCATCGAAAAGGCCAAACGCCTGGTTGAGCATAAAAAGGACGTCGTCATTCTGTTGGACAGTATCACCCGTCTGGCTCGTGCGCATAATTCGGTGGTGCCGCCCAGCGGCAAGATCCTTTCCGGCGGCGTCGATTCCAACGCGTTGCAGCGACCCAAACGTTTTTTCGGCGCTGCGCGTAACATCGAGGAAGGCGGCAGCCTCACCATTATCGCCACTGCTCTGGTCGATACCGGCAGCCGCATGGACGAAGTTATATTTGAAGAATTCAAGGGCACCGGCAATGCCGAAATTCAGCTGGACCGCAAACTGGCCGACAAACGTGTCTTTCCGGCGGTCGATATCAAGCGTTCCGGCACCCGCAAGGAGGAGTTGCTGCTTGCCGAGGAGGTGCTTAATCGCGTCTGGATCCTGCGCAAACTGCTCACCACACTTAACACGGTAGACAGCATGGAGTTTTTGCTTGAAAAAATGAAGGGAACCAGAAATAACAAAGATTTTTTAAATTCCATGAACGCTTAATTATAGTATTCACCAGACCATTAGACCGCCAAAAAAGGGGGTTCAGATTAGATGAAAGCAGATATCCATCCAACGTACCAACCGACCCAGATTCGCTGCGCCTGCGGCAATGTGATCGAGACCGGATCCACCAAGGATAACATCACCGTTGAAATCTGCTCCAATTGCCATCCATTTTTCACCGGCAAGCAGAAGCTGGTCGACACCGCCGGCCGCATTGAACGATTCCGCAAGAAATATCAGAAGTTCCAAGGCAAGGAAAAAGCATCGTAATTGCATTCGTAATGGAACTTCGTCAGCACAAGGCCGTTTCAGCTGGAGTGGATGTCAGCGGTCGCTGTAGTTTTCTATCCGCCTGATAGAAAGGGCTGGCGTCAGCGAGACGGGTTCTAAATTTGTTGAACCATGCGCAGGATGCCTGCCCAGATGAGCCTGCGAGCGTTGCGGACCGATGATATCCCAAGCCCGCATTTGTGCCCGGCGGGCTTTTCCTGTGAGCTGGGGCAAGGGTGTCTGGTCTATGTATGATAAACTGGAAGGCGTCGAGCAGCGCTACATCCAACTGGAGCAACGCCTGAGTGATCCGACCGTCATCGCCAACCGGGACGCATACCAGAAAGCGGTTCGCGAGCATTCGGACCTCGGCAAGATCGTCGTGGCGTTCCGCCGCTACAAGGATGTTGTCAGTCGGGTTGAGGATAGCCGCCAACTCCTGAATGATGAGGATGCGGAGATCCGCACCCTTGCGAAAGACGATCTGGCTGTGCTCACGGATGAGAAGGATCAGCTGGAGAATGAGCTGAAAGTCCTTCTTCTGCCGAAAGATCCCAATGACGACAAGAACATTCTCTTGGAAATTCGGGCGGGAACTGGCGGCGAGGAGGCAGCGCTGTTTGTCGGCGATTTGTTCCGCATGTACGGCCGATTTGCAGAAGAGTGCGGCTGGAAGGTTGAAATTCTCTCACAGCATTCAACCGGGGTCGGCGGCCTGAAAGAAATCATCGCCATGCTTCAGGGGCGGGGTGCTTACAGCGTTCTCAAATACGAAAGCGGGATCCATCGCGTGCAGCGGGTTCCGGTCACCGAAACCCAGGGACGCGTCCACACGTCGGCCGTTACCGTAGCGGTTCTGCCGGAGGCCGAGGAAGTGGATGTGGATATTCAGCCCAACGATCTGCGCATTGATGTTTACCGTTCGGGAGGCCCCGGCGGTCAAAGCGTCAACACCACCGACTCGGCCGTGCGGGTCACCCATTTGCCGTCCGGCCTGGTGGTCATCTGCCAAGATGAGAAATCCCAGCTTAAGAATAAAAACAAGGCCCTCAAGGTGCTGCGCGCGCGTCTGCTGGACATGAAGATTCAGGAGCAGGAAAAAAAGCGAGCAGAGGAACGTAAAAGTCAAGTCGGGACGGGTGACCGCAGTGGCCGCATCCGAACTTACAACTTTCCTCAGAACCGGGTCACCGACCACCGCATCGGGTTGACGCTTTACAAGTTGGACAGCATCATGCAGGGCGGCATCCGTGAGTTGATCGAACGGCTGACTGCTTACTTCCAGGCTCAAGCGCTTCAGAATGCCGAACCCGCCGCTCCGCACTAACTCTGAATGGACGATTCTGCGGATCCTGCAGTGGGCCAGCACCTATTTCAAGAATCGTGGGATTGAAAGCCCGCGTGCCGCAGCCGAAATCCTGCTGGCTCATGCGCTCGGGACCGATCGGGTTCATCTTTATATGCACTACGACCAGCCCTTGGACAAGGCTGAACTTGCGCTCTTCAAGACGTTCATCCAGAGGCGCCTGCAACGGGAACCGGTCGCTTATATCGTCGGCCGTAAAGGGTTTTGGTCCGTGGACCTCTGCGTTACTCCAGAAGTACTGATCCCCCGGCCGGAGACTGAACGCCTGGTGGAAGCGGCCCTGACATGGCTGGCCGATCGAGCCTTTGAGTCAGCCGCTGATGTCATCGATTTGGGGACCGGATCCGGTGCGATCGTGGTCGCCATGGCCTTTGAGGCGGGTGCGCATCGTTTCTTCGCTTCGGATGTTTCCCCGGAAGCAATCGCGATTGCTCGGAGCAATGCTGTGACGGCTGGTGTCGCCGAGCATGTGCGCTTCTTCGTCGGGGATTGGCTCTCCGCCGTGCGCCGGAGCCCGATCTTCGACCTGATCGTAACCAACCCACCCTACGTTGTCTCGGGAGAGTGGTTCGATTTGCAGCCGGAGATCGTGCACTATGAGCCGAGATTGGCGCTCGACGGGGATGAAGATGGACTGCGAAGCTACCGGGCCATCGTCGGCACGGCTCACCGTTTCCTCAAACCCGGCGGGGCTCTGATGATGGAAATTGGTTGCCGCCAACAAGAGGCGGTCCTGGTTCTTGCAGAGCAGAGCGGGGCTTACGACACATACAACTGCCTCAAGGATTATAGCGGCCATGATCGCGTGGTGACGATGCAGAAAAAAAATATTGCATCTGTTTATGGATACTGCTAATAAAATTTGTTTCAGTTAACTTGAAGGGTTATCATCCATCACACACGCTACCGGACCCACCTCCCGGTGCCTCGTGAGTTTGAGGCTGGGGTGGGAATGACGGCGGCGGCGGACAAAACCGAAATGAAGGGAGAATGAAAATGGCGTATGTCAGCATGAAGGAACTGCTTGAGGCCGGGGTGCATTTCGGCCACCAGACTAAGCGGTGGAACCCGAAAATGAAACCCTATATCTTTGGCGCTCGCAACGGGATCTATATCATTGATCTGCAAAAGACCGTCAAAATGTTCAAAACCGCTTATGATTTTATAATGGAAACAGCGGCCACCGGACGATCGGTTCTTTTTGT